>JBBADN010000062.1:0-7143 GCA_041656455.1 Sphaerochaeta sp.
GGCACTGAGATTCTCCGTCAGATGGTTGAGAAGCTCTTGATCGGTAATCAGGATGTCCGCAAGGTCATGGCTGAAACCGAAGCTGACTTAACGAAGGAATACAATGAGAACTTCCGTTAAGCGTAGAGTTTCGTATCTTTCGATGGCCGCAGTTGCGGCCATCGTTCTCTTGACCCTGATCAATTGCACCACGGTTGCGCACCAGGAGGTCGATATGAACGCAATTAACATAGTAGCCCATCGCGGCGGCTCTCTCTTAGCTCCGGAAAACACAATTCCTTCTTTTAAAGCAGGAATTGAAGCGGGCGCGGATCAACTGGAAATGGATATCCACCTTTCAAAGGATAATGTCATGATCGTCATGCATGATCCGACGTTGAAGCGAACTGCTACCCATGAAGGAGAAATCCACGACTACACCCTCGCCGAACTAAAAGCCTTTAATGCAGCGAGTGCCCACAAAGATCACCCCTTTGTTGAAATTCCCACCCTTCAAGAGGTCTTGGAATTAGCAAAGGATACGGACCTTGAACTTCAGATTGAGATTAAGGTTGATCAAGCAGGGAATCGATATTCGGGAATTGAAGAGCAGTTAGTTGCAATGCTTCGTGAGTACGGTCTCATCGAGCGCTCGATCATCATCTCATTTGATTTCCCTTCACTTGAAGAGATCCAACGCCTTGAACCTCACCTACGCACCGGTGCATTAGTGAGTAAAGACTTTATGAGTAAGATTGGCTCCAAAGGACCACAGGCGGTCGCTGAAGCGGTGAAGGCGCTTGGAGTCGAGTACATTGGCATCAACCACATCTACCTCTCACAGAAGCTCTACGATGAGCTCCGTTCTCAAGGTTTAGGCGTTGGGGCGTGGACGGTGAATGATGAAGAGACGATGAAGAAGATTGCCGCTCTTGGCGTCGACTTCATCACAAGTGATCGTCCTGATCTCTTAGCTACCGTCCTTGGGCGCTAACATCCTTGACTGGGGGAGAAATCCTCCAGTTTTTTTCTGTAGATAAAGAGAAAGGCAACCCGTCACCCAGCCACTGCTAGTGTAACAAGCTGCCTCGAAAGCCTGGTAGATTCAGGAATCACCATCCTGTCGGTAGGCCTTTGCCCGACGACAGTCCATTATCAGACCAACTATTTAGCAGGGATAGGACTCGAACCTATGACCTTTGGGTTATGAGCCCAACGAGCTGCCAACTGCTCCACCCTGCGGCGATTTCTCAGTTAATATAGGCAAAAGATCCTAACGTGTCAAGGCCACTCGTAGTCTATTGCATTTCTTCTGCTTCTGTTATGATAATCAACGCTGGTAATTACCACGAAGGAGCGGCTTACGAGTAAGAACTACATCATCCTCGGCGCAGGTCGACGAGGAATGGGACTAGGACGACAGCTTGTCGCCGAAGGTAAAAACGTTGTGATGCTCGATTCAAGCAGTGAACGAATTGAGCAAGCGGTCTCCCGCCTCGATTGCTTAGGAGTCACCGGCAATGGTACTGACCCCGCTAAACTGATCGAAGCTGGAATCGAGGAAGCAGAAGCGTTTATCGCGCTGACCGACAGTGATGAGATTAATCTCGTTTCCTGTGGTCTCGTTGAAGCGTTATACCCCCACATCCGAACTGTTGCGGCGATTCGCTCCCTCAGCTATACCGGCTCCAGTGGCCTCCGCGAAGGACTTTTAGGGATTGATTACATCGTCAATCCCGCCACTGAAACCGGGCGCTCAATTCACACCCTCATCGTCCAAGGAGTGAACCCCAACATCCTCAGTTTTTCCAATTCAACGCTCCTGCTTTACAACATGCACGTTGGTAAATCGAGTTCCTACATCGGCTCAACCGTGATGGAACTCCGAACGACCCTCCGAGCGGAGTTCATCGTTGCCGCAATTAAGCGTAAAGAGCTTTTAAAAATTCCTTCCGGTGAATCGACGATTGAAGAAGGCGACATTCTTTCAATCGTTGCCAGTAAAGAAGAGGTCCATGAAATCCTTAAGGCAGTTGATGAGTTAGAGAAAGCACCTAAGCGAATGGTCTTCGTTGGGGCGAGCAAGATAACCCGGGCGCTCTTAAACGATATGCGCCCATCAATGCGATCGCGAGTGACCTTAATCGATAAAGACAGCGAAGCGTGTAAAGCGTTCAGTGAGCGTTTTCGGGAAATTTTAGTTATCCACGCTGACATCACCGATGATGACATCATGCAAGAAGAACAACTTACCGCCAGCGACTTACTCGTCGCCCTCACTGATAACGATGAGTTGAACATCATCACCGCCAGTTACGCCAAACGAGTCGGCATCGGTCGCTCGATTGCATTGAGCAAGCACAACAACAACTACATTCGAATGGCGCGCTTCTTAGACATCGATGTTGTCATCTCAACGACGGACACAACCGTTGAATCACTGCTGCGATACTTACGTGGCTCAAACGTCTCTTCAATCCACACCCTCTTTGACGGACAGCTTGAAATCATCGAGTACACGATTCCTAAAAAGTCTCCGCTGCTTGGAAAGATGCTCAAAGACATCGACATGCGCACCAAAGCGGTTGTTGCTGGCATTACCACCGCTGATGGGAAAAACCTCATCCCTACCGGCGATTCACTCATCGAAGCGGGTTCAACGCTCCTCGTTGCCGTGAAGCTCGAGTACACCGCCTTTGTTGACTCACTCTTTGGACGGAATGGCGATGCTTAACTGGAAGTTAGACCTTCGCCTCTTTGGCCTCATCCTCCTCTTCATCGCCGCTTTGATGGGGATTCCCACGATTATCGCTGCAGTTCTTGGCGAACACCAAGCACTCTTCGGCTTTGGGATGGCGTACTTTGGGATCTTCGTCTTCTGTGCGATCATCCTCCTCTTTACGACAAAGCCTGAATCCAAGAGCTTTTACGCCCGAGATGGCTTCTTTGTTGTCTCATTAACGTGGATCGTTGCCACAGCGTTTAGCGCCATCCCCTTAGCGGCCAGTAGAAGTCTTCCGAACTACTCCTCTGCCTTCTTTGAGATTATGAGCGGTTTTACCACCACTGGGGCAACAACCCTCAGTGAGATCGAGAGCCTTCCTCGCTCGATCCTTTTTTGGCGTTCACAGACCAACTGGTTAGGGGGGATGGGAATTGTTCTTCTCTTCGTCGCCTTCCTCCCCGCCCTTGGAGTAACTGGGACGATGCTCGTAGGAGCGGAGAGTGTCGGACCGACAAAGGATAAGCTCACCCCGAAGATTAAAACTAACGCCCTGCTCCTCTGGACAATCTACATCGGCTTTTCAATTCTTCAAACCTTCTTCCTCCTTTTTGGGGGGCTTTCACTCTTTGACGCCATTACCATCACCTTCTCAACGATGAGTGCCGCGGGCTTCTCGACGATGAACAACTCGATCGCCGGCTTTAACTCCGCCTACGTCGATATCGTCGTCACAATCTTTATGATTATCAGCGGGGTAAACTTCGCCCTCTATTGGCGCTTAATCATGGGAAAAGCTAAGAGCGTTTTCAAAGACGCTGAGCTCCGCACCTATTTAGGAATTCTTGGTATTTCTATTCTGCTATCAGCATTGGTTGTCACGGCAAATAGCACCTACTCCTCATTTTGGGCGAGCCTTCGCTATACCGCGTTCCAAAACGCCTCAATTATGACAACGACGGGTTTCACAACAACAAACTACGAGAATTGGCCAGCGTTCAGCCAGATGATTCTCTTCTTCCTTTTCTTCATTGGTGGCTCAGCGGGCTCAGCAGCGGGGGGAATAAAGGTGGTCCGCGTCGCCACCCTCTTTAAACTCGGGCGCTACCAGCTAAAGAAGCGGATCCACCCCAAAGGAATCTTCCAAATCCGCCTTGGCCAAACAACCCTGACCCAGGACTTAATCGCTTCGATCGCCACCTTCATCGGCGTTTACATCTTCACCGGCCTCATCGGAGCGTTAGTCCTCTCCTTCAGTGGAACGGATTTACTCACCGCCCTAAGTTCCTCTTTCCTCTGTCTAGGAAACATTGGGGTGGGCTTTGCACATGTGGGCCCTCGGGGAAACTTTGGCTTCTACCCTTCCTTCTACAAGTGGGTGTGCTCCTTCCTTATGCTCGTTGGTCGTCTTGAACTTTTCACCGTCTACGTCCTCTTCACCAAGACGTTCTGGAAGCGGTAAAAACCTTCTTTCTTTTGTTGCAGATTTTCAGTACCATGGGTAAAAACAAGGAGTTGTTATGAACCACGTCCTTCTCATTCCCGACTCATTTAAAGGAACAATGAGCTCATCAGAAATTTGCGATATTATTGAAGAAGGGCTCTTGGCCCACTTCCCCGCTTTAGAGGTACGATCGATTCCCGTTGCCGATGGTGGCGAAGGAAGTGTCGATGCCTTCCTCCAAGCCCTCGGTGGACAGAAGAAGTACACTACTGTCCAAGGCCCCTTTGGCGAGAAAATGGAGAGCTTCTATGGAATTCTTCCCAACAACGTAGGCGTTGTAGAAATGGCCGCGTGTGCTGGCCTACCGTTAGTTGGCGAAACCCTCAGGCCTGACATCACAACAACGTACGGAGTTGGTGAGTTAATTCTCGCTGCTGCTGAAGCGGGGTGTACCCACATTATCGTAGGTCTTGGTGGGTCAGCTACAAACGACGGTGGCTGTGGTGCAGCAGCTGCGTGTGGAGTCACCTTCACCAACCACAGTGGTGAGCGCTTCATCCCAACAGGGGGAACGCTCCACACCGTAGCCTCAATCGACGTTTCAACGCGAAACCCAATCCTCGATTCCGTCACGATCACCACGATGTGTGATATCGATAACCCCTTCTACGGAGTTACTGGGGCGGCGCACATCTTCGGACCCCAAAAAGGCGCTGATCCGGCGATGGTCCAACGCCTCGATAGCAACCTCAAGGCGCTCTCTGATGTCATCTCCAAAGACATCGGTCTTGATGTACAAGCCATACCAGGCAGTGGAGCTGCTGGGGGAATGGGTGGAGGAATGGCCGCCTTCTTCGGAAGTGAACTTCAGATGGGTATTGAAACTGTTCTTGATGCGGTGAACTTTGATGAACTCATTAAAGCTTCTGATCTCATCATCACTGGTGAAGGGAAGATCGACGGCCAAAGCCTTCGAGGGAAAGTTGTGATTGGGGTTGGCCGACGGGCGAAGAAGAGTGCAGTACCGGTTATCGCCCTCGTCGGGGACATCGCCGATGACGCCGATGGCGCCTATGAAGAAGGCGTCAGTGCAATCTTCTCCATCAACCGCCTCGCCATTCCCTTCAGTGAAGCGAAGAAGCGAGCGCCGTTGGATTTACTGAAGACGGTCGATAACCTCGCCCGCTTCTTAAAACTGATGAATTTTTAATCAATCCCGCCCAGCACTCGCTGGGCGTTCTTATACCAAAACCCGTCAAGAATCGCTGAAGAGAACCCACTTCGAATAAGGGCCTCATGTAATTTCTCCATCTCTTCATACCCCGCCACTTCAAGACTCCCGGTAATCCCATCAAAATCACTGCCGAGGGCTAAGACCTCTTTTCCCCCTATTCGGAAAAGGTGTGCCAGATGAGCAACAAGCGCTTCGATCGAGGTGTGATTTGAGCGTTCACTGACAAAGGGAGGACAGAAGGTTAAGCCTATGACCCCGCCTGAATCGGCAATAGATCTAATGTGCTCATCACTGAGGTTGCGTGTGTGGTTGCAGATTGCTCGGGCGTTGGAGTGAGAGGCGATGATTGGCCGAGTCGCCCTTGAAAGGACATCATCAATGCCTTCATCATTTAAGTGGGAGACATCAACGAGGATTCGCTGCTCTTCCATCGCCTCAACGACGTGATACCCAAACTCCTTAAGCCGTCCTCGCCGGTGGTGAGGAAAGCCTATTTCATTCTCCCAATTCCACAGTAGCGTCATGATCCGCACTCCCCAGGATGCGAGCGTTGCTACTCGGTTTATATCACCTTCAAGCACCCCACCCTCTTCAACGGTGAGAATCGCTTGGTGGGAGACCATCTCTGTTGGGTAGTGAATGTGGGTAATCGTCTGCTCATGTTCTTGGGTGTACTTGGTAAACGCATCGTGCAGTTCATTGACCGTAGCCCACCTTCGTGGCGTCTCCTCTTCATCAACAAAGAGGGCGAAGCACACCGTCACTGAAGGGCAAGAATCCATTCGATTTAAATCAACGTGACCACTGTTAGAGCGAAGATTCCCCGTCGAATAGGAGCGCCTTAGCGCATAGATTGTATCGGTGTGCAAATCAATGATTGGAGTCTTCAAGATCTTCCCCCTATGTAGTTGCCACTAGCAAGTAAATGTAGTATCTTAATCAGCGAACTAGATTATTATAGTATTACTCTACTAAACGTAATAGGAGATTGGAATGATCAAACATGTTAACAAGAGCACATATGAAGCTGAAGTGCTCAAAAGCAAGGCCCCCGTTATCGTCGACTTCTGGGCACCGTGGTGTGGACCGTGCCGAATGCAAGGCCCAATCCTTGACGATTTGGCGAAAGAGTACAGCGAAGATCAGCTGAAGATCGTGAAAGTCAACGTTGATGAAGAAGGCGAATTGGCGATGAGCTTTGGAATCCAATCGATTCCTACCCTCCTCATCTACAAAGACGGTGAAGTGATTAACAAGGCGATTGGAGTTCGCGACGGGGCAACCCTCAAGCGGGCTGTTGGCCTCGCCTAAGCAATATTGGGTATTCATACCCCCACGTGTGTGGGGGTATTTTAATCACTATTTCTTGTTCGTGAGATCTTGAATTCGACCATCCAGTGTAGTTTTAACGGTTCCGTACTTTAGCACATATTGCGTCATAGCGTCGCGCATCAGTACAGAGGTATCAACCCAGGCGGTGTTTTCTCCTAAGACGGTGTACCCGTCCTTTCCATCTTTAAGGAAACTGTTTGTTGTTACTTTATAGAGTTCATCGCGCTTAATTGGAGTACCATCCAATAGCTCAGCAAAGAGAACACGCGAGCCAACGGGAAGAGATCGGTCAAATCCGAAGCGAAGGCCAGCGATTGGAATCGTTCCAATGTCTGCACACTGTTCTAAGAATCGCAGGAGAAGATCACCTTCCATTGTCGTTGTTGCAATCGTATTTGGGAACGGACATCCTTCATAAATATCATTACCCGT
>JBBADN010000063.1:0-7106 GCA_041656455.1 Sphaerochaeta sp.
GAGTTCCGTGTACGAGCCTTTTTTCACATCCAAGGAAGCGAGGAAGTTCACTAAGGCGACTCCATCAAGGAGGTGACTGCGCCGCATCCCTTCAAGCTCTACTTCATTCTTTGCAGCTTTTAAGTCGGTGGTAAATTCCCGTCCCTCAATCGTTTCATAGGGACCGAAGTTCTTCTTTAGGAGGACGCTCGTCTTTTGGGGGTTGTAGTACAGGCACGCCCCGTTCCAGAGGTTAGGAAGGTCTCTTTGGATTTGCTCGTAGGGGAGAATCGTAAGATCATCTTCAACGCGTGCTCGTAATTCAGGGGTAAAGCGCCGCTCGTCGGTGTAAAGACACGCCCGCTCAGTGGAGATGAGGAGGTAGCTCATAAAGAGGGGGTTGTAGGCGATGTCACTACCGCGGAGGTTCGTCACCCACGCAATATCATCTAAGGTTGATAGCAGCAAATGCGTCGCCCCCGCCTCGATCATCAGCGCCCGAACTTGATTAAGCTTCTCGCTCATCGTAAAGCCGGCGTACTCAACGGGAACTTCAACAACACCCTTTGCTGGCATCGCTGGGCGGTCTTTCCACACCTCATCGAGAATATCGTCCATCACCTTCAGCCCAGGGAAGATTCCTTTAACGCGCTCATATTCACTGACGGTGATCGTCCCTTCATCGATACCAACGACTGCGTTGGGCCCGAGGGCACTCTTAAGGTAGGTGTACGGGTCGGGATAGGAGGGGGTATCGATCTTCATCAACTCAAAGACGGTGTCTTTGATCTGCTCTTCCGCTTGGAGGAAGTAGCGCGAATCCGTCCACAGCAGCGCTTTCTCCTTCGTGACTAAGACGAGGCCTGCACTGCCGGTAAAGCCGCTCATAAACGCCCGGCTTTGATAATTAGCGGGAACGTATTCGCTTTGGTGAGGATCGGTTCCATTGATGATCCACCCATCAAGGCCGCTCTTGGCCATGACGCGGCGCAGCTCATCAACGCGGGTATTAATAGTATTCATCGATTACTCCTGATGTGGATAATAAGGCGGAGCGCTCCGCCGAAGGCAATCATGATCAAACAGAAGATCTGGCCCATTGAGATATTCAAGAATGAGTAAAAGAGAGCAATGTTGTCACTGCCTGCTCCCCAAGAGAGGATGTAGCCGAGGTTTGCATCGGGCGAGCGGAGGTATTCGATAAAGAAACGAACAGTCCCGTAGCCAATGAGGTACCAGCTTAAGCCAGTGCCAAAGGGTTTTTCTTTGCGCTTTGGCTTGATTACAAACCAAAGGAAGAAGAAGAGAAAAATTCCTTCAAAGAGCGCTTCATAGAGCTGCGAGGGGTGGCGAGGCAGGTTAATGTACTGGCCTACTTCGTAGGGAATGTGCAATTGATCAGCAATTTGGCGAACCCACTCGTAGTTGGTGGAGTACGCTGGGGCATCGGGGAAGATCATCGCCCACGGCTTTGTTGAAACGCGCCCGTAGAGTTCGCCGTTAATGAAATTTCCCAGCCGCCCAAAGGTATAACCAAGAGGAACGCTGTAGACGACAGTATCAGCAACTTCAAAAAAAGGAATCTTTCGTTTTCTCGTGTATATAATGGCACTCACCGCCGCCCCGAAGAGCCCACCGTGGTAGCTCATCCCCGGCAGGCCAACGAACTGCCCATTTCGAAATGGCCAGAAAATGAGGTGGGGGTGGGTCAAGTAATACGTCGTTCCATCGTAGAAGAGAACGGAGAAGAGCCGAGCTCCTAAGATGAGGCCAATGACGCACCACATCACGATATCGAGGCTCTGATCTTTCGAAAGGGTGATCTCATCGTGCTTCGCTTGGAGGGTGATAAAGTAGTAGGCACACCCAAAGGCAAGAATGTACATCAACCCATACCATCGAATCGGTAAGAAGGAGAAGATCTCTGGTTTTATCCAGCTTGGGAAGGTGATGTAGAGGGCCATGCGGCAAGTGTAGTGAGCTAATTGTCCCCGGTCAATAGTGACAAACCTAGTCGACTAACGCTCGTTATAGTATACTTGCCGTATGAAAAAACCTCGAACTTCACACGTCTTCGTGTTTATTCTTATCCTCCTCACCTTAGTCCCGGCGTTTGCTGGTGGGGCGGCGGAACCGCTTTTTTCATTACCGTCCACCTCCCGTTTTTCCCAGGATCAAATCGCAACGGACATCTCATCCTTAGAGCGGCTCTACCGCTACATTGATGCGATCTACATCGAAGAGGTCGACAAAGACAAAGTCTTCACCGACCTTGCCACAGCCCTCGTTGCCTCCCTTGATGACCCGTACTCCTTCTACGTCAAACCCACTGATGCTAAAGAATATGAAGAGGGAACAAGTGGAATCTATGGGGGGATTGGTACCTACCTCTCCAAGCCCAACCCCGATTCCATCAACACCGATGATCCTAGTACGTACATGATCACGATCGTCTCCCCCTTCCCCGGATCCCCTGCCCAGCGCGTTGGCCTCAGGGCCGGTGATTTGATCAGCCACATTGAAGGCGAAGTGGTCGACTCCTTTACCAGCTTAGAGGCTTCCCAGAAGCTCAAAGGCGAACCGGGAACAACGGTGACGATCACTGTCTACCGAATGGGAACGTCGTTTGACCTAACCCTAAGGCGGGAGCTCATCACCGCTCCAACCGTCGATTCTATGCTCCTAGAGGATGACCTTCTTTACATCCAACTCACTGAGTTCAGCCCCCAAACGGGCAAGCAGCTCTTAGAGCACGTTCGCAAGTACGATCTATCAACGATTCACGGCATCATCATCGATGAGCGGAATAACTCCGGCGGTGCTGTTGATGGGGCGATGCAAGCAGCAAACGTTTTCCTCGATGCGGGTAAGACGATCGTGACGATCCAAGGCAAGCGCGGCTCCAGTCGCGACCAGCGCTACCTCTCCACCGGTAAAGCAGAGGTCAGTGGGGATATTCCCGTCGTCATCCTTACCAATGAAGGATCAGCGTCCTCGGCGGAGATTTTCGCCGCAGCGATGCGGGATAACGATCGAGCAACGCTCGTTGGGGAAAAAACCTTTGGTAAGGGAATTGTTCAAGACGTCTTTAAGTTTGGTGATGGCTTCGCCCAAGTAACAACGGCCCACTACTACACCCCAACGGGGGAGAACATCCACGAAAAAGGGATTGAGCCCGATGTGCACATCGAAAGCCTCGTGATGAGTGAGGATGAACTCGGTCCTTTTGCTGATTTGATGGAAGAGAAAGCGATCGCCGCGTTCATTAGTGAACACCCCGAACCAAGTGAAGCGAACATCACCGCCTTTGTTGTGGCAAACAGCGAACGGGGGATTCGTCCTGAAATCCTCGCGATTCTCCTGCGTAACGAGTACCAAGCGAAGATTCCCTATGACGACCGTAAGATCGCTGACCCCGCTTTTGACCACCAGTTGCAAGGAGCAATTGAGGTCCTTCGAGGAACTCGATGAGGCTTTTTCGCCTCCCTTCCTCCTACCACGGTGAGGAAGAACTCACCTTGGAGGGTAAAGACGCCCACTATGTGACGGGCGTCTTGCGCCTGAAGGAGGGAACACACCTCCTCGCCCAAGATGCCCACGGAGTCCGCTACCAAGGCCTTATCGTTGTTATCACCTCTTCAACGTGTACTATTAAACTCACCGTTGCGTCAAAAGACGTCATCGCCACCGACGCGCTACCCGCCTATGAAGGGAACTTTACTCCCCTTGTTCTTCTGCAGTGCCTTCTCAAAGGGAAGAAAGAAGAACAGGTAGTGCGCCAAGCAACGGAGCTGGGGGTGAGTGAAATCGCCCTCATCGCCAGCGACCACTGCACCGTTCAACTCGGGAAAAAGGATGTTACCGCTCGCTTTGATCGCCTCAATGGCCAGGTCAAGGAGGCGCTTCAGCAAAGTGGCTCACCCATTCCCACCGCCTTACATCCTTCGGTACTTTCTCTTAAAGACCTTCCCTCTTGGTGGAACGGGCGCGGGCCGCTTTTTTTTCTTCACCAAAGCGAGCGCCAAGCGAGCAAGGACCTCTCCTTCTACGCCCATGACGTTGACCCAACTGCTCCCGTTGGGCTTTTAATCGGCCCCGAAGGGGGCTTTAGCCAACGCGAGTGTGACCTCCTCGAAGAGGCAGGCTTTCTCCCCATCCTCTTAAAAACCAACATCCTCCGAAGTGAAACGGCAGCGATTTACGCCTTAAGTAGCCTACAAGAGCTCATTCATCAGTAAATTCCTCGCAAAACGATAGTAGCGATGAGCAAAGACTCTTTGATAAGAGTATATAGGGGTTCTTCCTACACCTTGCTTCTGCTCCCTCCCCTGGTAAAGACACAAAGGATGGAGTGTTGCTATGGCATTGCTCGTGCTAACGCTGGATTGGCGAACGAGGGAGCGGTTCAAACTACAATTCACCCAACCGTACCTTCAGCTGTTTAACATACCCCAAGTGCTCTATGAAGCGCTTGAAGAATCTGATTCGGATATGATCGTCATCGATTGTAAAGAGCCTAAGATTACAGCGCGCGAGGTCATTTCAAACCTCGCCGAGCGCTCGTGTACCACCCCGATCATCATCTTCACCCCCGATGAGCCCCACCTAGGCTTTACCCCGCCACCGGGGATGACGATTACCCTCATCCACAAACGGAGTGTTAACTGGGAGGAGGTCTTCCAAGAGATCTGTCGCGTTGGCAAGAGTGAGCTCGTCCACGACTCCTGCCCGGTGTGGTCAAGTGGCCTTATCGGCGAATCGAAGGTGATGGTCGATTTACGCAAGCGCCTTGAGTTCTACGCTCACGAGCACTGTGCGGTGCACATCTACGGCGAGACGGGAACGGGGAAAGAGATTGCCGCTGAGTTTCTTCATCGCCGCCGCTTTCCTGAGCGAACCATCATCTCGATCAACTGCTCCCTCTTAAACGATGCAATCGGCAAATCCGTCTTCTTCGGGCACTGCAAAGGGGCGTTTACTGATGCGACAACTGAGGTCATCGGGCTTTTGTGCCAGGCAAATAACTCCTCCCTCTTCCTCGATGAGGTCGAGAACCTTCCCCTTCCTTTTCAAGCGCACATGCTCCGCCTCCTTGAAGATGGGAAGTACCGCCGTCTTGGGGATACGAAGTTGCGATCGAGTATTTTTCGTCTGATCACTGCGAGCAACATCCGCCTCCACGACCTCGTCGAAGAGGGGCAGATGCGCAAAGATTTCTTCTATCGAATCTGCGACGCCGAGGTGCACATGCCACCGCTGCGCGATCACCTCGATGACATCCCCCTTCTCGCTCATCACTTTCTTTCAACGAATAATGAGAAGCGCCCTCTCAGAGGATCGGCGATGGATCTGCTTCAAGAGTACCACTGGCCAGGCAACGTTCGTCAGCTCTTTTCAATCCTCCGCCGCTCGATGATTCACGCCGGGGATAACAACTTTTTAGATGTCACAAGAGACGATCTTGATGGTGGAAGTTGACGAAGCTATCCACAAGTTATCAAATTAACACTGCCCTCTTTTTCCTAACCCGAAAGCGTGCTAACTCTCGCTATGAACGTAATTACGCAATGTTTTTCTTGACTGTATAGGTTGTGGATAACTTGTGGATACAGTGGGAAAGACGTCATGTAATATGTTGTGTCCAACCTACTAATAATCACATAAAACCTATATAAGTTTTATTGTAAAACCAACCACTAAACATGAGTTTATTTTCTTTCATTGTAATAATATAAAAGGTACACCTAACATCTACCAAATAGGGGGCTCAGGCGGTACGAGAGCGGTATACCAATACGGGGGTTAGTATGTGTTTAGTACCCTTGTGGATAACTTGTGTACAGAAAATAAAAAACGCCTAACAACTGCGAGCGATATTTATTCCTAGGCTCGTCAGTTTTTCCGCCAGAGCTTCATATCCTCGCTCGATTTGATAGATATTTTGGATAATTGACTCACCACTTGCAGCACCAGCAGCGATGACGAGCGCCATCCCTGCTCGGACGTCCGGACTGCTTAATACCGAGCCAATTAATCGACTCGGTCCGTTGACGACGGCGCGGTGAGGATCGCAGAGGATAATATCCGCCCCCATCCTAATTAACCAATCGATGAAGTACATTCGCGACTCAAACATCTTCTCGTGGATGAGAACCGAACCGACGCTCTGCGTTGCAGCGACAGTGATGATGCTTAATAAGTCAGCAGGAAAGCCTGGCCACGGGGCGCTATCGATCTTAGCGGTTTGTCCGCCAAGCTCTTTGGTGAGGATTCGCCTCTGTTTTTTCGGAACAAGAATCGAAGACGGTCCATCAACAACCCAATTAATCCCGATTCGCTCAAAGCCGAGGGAGAGCATTCGAAGGTGGTGGTGATCAACACCGCGGACGAGGACCTCCCCTTTGGTGGCGGCAGCGAGGCCGATGAAGGAGCCTGCTTCCATGTAATCGAAGCCGAGGGTAAAGGAGCAGCCGTGAAGTTTTTTCTTTCCAACGATTCGCACTCGATTCGAACCGATGCCTTCAATCGTTGAGCCCATCTTCACTAGAAGGTGGCAGAGATCTTGGACGTGCGGCTCACACGCGGCGTTGAGAATCGTCGTCTCCCCTACCGCGAGGGCGGCGGCGATGATGACGTTCTCGGTGGCGGTTACTGACGCTTCATCAAGGAAGATGTCATTTCCCTTCAGGTGCTTGTCCTTAAGAACAAGGTGCAAGGAGCCATCCTCTAAGACGGTGGCTTTTGAGCCTAAGGCGGTAAGGCCAAGGAAGTGTGTGTCCAGTCGCCTCAGGCCAATAACATCCCCCCCAGGTGGTGGGATTGTCACTTCCCCGTTGATTGCGAGGAGCGGACCAAGAAGGAGAATCGAGCCGCGAACCGCTTGGACGAGATCCTTTGGAAGGAGGGCGCTTCGACTCCCCGATTGAATCGTGTATGATCCCTTCTCTAGGCGCGTCACTGTCGAGCCAAGGCTCTCAAGGAGGGCGATCATCACCTTCACATCTTCAATCTCAGGAACGTTGGTGAGGTGAACTGCTTCATCGGTGAGTAAAGTTGCCGCTAAGCACGGCAGGGCGGCATTTTTATTGCCGCTGATGTAGACTTCCCCGCCTGCTGGATTGCCCCCA
>JBBADN010000064.1:0-6845 GCA_041656455.1 Sphaerochaeta sp.
GCTCACCACTGCGCATTGGAATGCAAAGTGGTGAGCCCATTGAGCATAAGATGCTCTCTAATGCGATTGAAAAAGCTCAAAAGCGCGTTGAAGATCGAAACTTCGAAATTCGAAAACACCTCCTCGATTACGATGACGTCTTAAATGAACAACGAAACTTCCTCTACCAAGAGCGCGATACGATTCTTAAGTCGGACTCCCTTGTTACTCGCGTAAAAGAGTTAACTCACCAACTTATTGAAGAAGCAGTGGATGAGCTCTTTAGTCACACAAAGGATGAAAAAGAGCAGCTCAAAGGAATCGGTGAGATTACCCACACCTTGATGCTCACCGCCGAAGGGTATGAAGGAGAGATTAACAAAGAAGCACTGATTGAGTTCTTAATCGCCTCCGCTGATCAGGAGATCGACGCAAAGCTCGCTGTAACTGGGAACGCTCCGTTAAATGAATTCCTTCGCTTCAACTACTTACGACAAATCGATATTCGCTGGCAAGACCATCTCGTCGCCTTAGAAGACCTCCGCGATGCAGTAGGCCTCCGTTCTTACGCCCAGCGTAACCCACTCGTTGAGTATAAAGTTGAAGGCTTTGAGCTCTTTACCCAGCTCTTAGATGCGATCGGACTCTTTATCGTCCAGACCCTCCAGCGGGTTAAAATCACCCCCCAGAAAGAGCAGTATCGGCGCGCCCCCGCCCAACGACGAATCGTTGAGTCACACTCCGAGCAGCTCGCCTTCGCCCATGAAGGACCCGCTTTGGCGAAGGAGAATCGGGTGACTACCGTACGCCGGGACAACCCTAAGGTCGGACGAAATGCCCCCTGTCCATGCGGAAGTGGGAAGAAGTATAAACACTGTCACGGAGCTTAAAAGAATTGCCGCGGATCGAGGGGGAAGCCAAGTTGCTCAATAGCAAAGAAGAGGTACCCCTCTGAGGCGCTCCCTAGCACATCCCCTTGGGTAATTGAAGTACCACCGGTGACGTCAACACTACTGAGGTTGCGGTAACTGGTGCGATAGCCACGGTCGTGGCTTAAAATTACGTAACGGCCATTTCCATCCGCTTCAAAACCAGTATCAGCGACTTCACCGCTTGCAGCGGCGTTTACCGTCTGACCTGAGGTGGTTCGAATTCTCACACCGCTGAGGTTTTGATCCATACTGACACTAAGGGCTCCACTAGCGGGGCGGAGGAATTGAATCGGGGCGGTATCACTCATCTGATCAGCCGAACTAGTAGAAACGTCGGGAATAAAGAGCTTATCACCTACCTTGATTTTCTCACTCGGTAAGTCGTTAAGCTCCTGCAGGGTCATCCATCCAATAGAGAGGTTTTGACTTCGAACAATTGTTGAAAGCATATCCCCTTCTACAACGGTGTAGTACCACCCATCTCGGTCGGGAATGCGAAGGGTTGTTCCTTCGGTAATCGCCTGAACGTTCCGAATTTCATTGATATTCACCAAGGTTTGAACCTTCAGGTGGTATAAATCAGCAATGGAGTTTAAATCCTCCCCGGCTTTGACGACGTGGCTCATCATCTGAACACTTTTACCAGAGGGTGGGCGGGTATCAAGGCGCTGGGCTTGTTGAGCTGGTGGCTCTTCTTTTGGTGCTACAACCGGATCCGAAGGTTGAGGTTCTTCAGCAACCGGTGGCTGTTGGATAACTTGAGTTGGGTTCTCTTGGGGAGTACTGAAGCGAAGCCAGAGGACGATAACAGCCACACAGACAAGAGTGCCGAGTATGATTACCCCAAATAAGGTTTTACTCGGTCTCGACCGCCGTTTTCTCCGAGAAGAGTTGCGGTCGTGCATATCATCATAGTAATCTCGCGCCATATCTCGACAATGCCTCACCCCCATAGTAGTATAAATCCACCATGTCGACCAGTCCAAATCATCGCCATATAATCGCGTTCATCGCCCTAATTGGGGCGTTTTTCCTGATTTTGGCCGTTAGATTTGGGTTTTTAATGCTCCCTGGGACGAACCAAGCGAAGCACTACGACGATCCAATTGTCGCTGAGCGCGTAGTACGGGGAACAATCTACGATCGAAATGGGCGAATTTTAGCAATCCAAACTCCCTACTGGGGAGTGTACTTCCACCTCAATCAAATCAAAGATTTACCCCTTGTAAGTGAAGTCGTCGCCCCCTTCGTCCAACTCAGCCCTGCTGAAATCATTGAGCGAACAAAGGCGTATACCACCTACGCTCAAATAGCCAGTCGGATCGATGAAGCCGCTCTTGAGCCGCTTCAAGCAGCTTTGGCAAAGTACAACCTCCAAAACGCTGTTACGATCGAAAAGCGCATTGGACGAACCTACCCCTCCCTCTTTCACGGCGCTCAGCTCTTAGGCTTCACCAACGCCGATGGAATCGGTATTGAAGGACTTGAGTACGCCTTTGAAGATCAATTAAACCCCTACCCTGCAGTTGGGGATGAGCAGCTTACCTACGGCAATGATCTGACCCTCACCCTCGATATGGATATTCAATACGCCCTCGATGTGCAAATTCAAGAGATCGCGAACCTCTACGACCCAAACGTCGTGATGGGGATTATCATGGATGCACACAATGGAGATATCCTCGCTTTGGGTAGTTACCCGTGGTACGACCCCAACGCGTACAACCGCTCAACGGAGCGCCAACGAACTAACAATACGATTTCAACGCTCTTAGAACCCGGCTCGGTCTTCAAGCTCTTTAGCCTCGCTTCGGTTCTCAAGGCCGGCGAGGCTGACCTTGAAGAGCCGTTTATCTGCACAGGATCGTACACCTTCTTAGCGGGCTCTACCCCTGTGACGATTAACTGCGCGACTGCTCACGGACAAGTCGATCCTGAAACGATGATCGCAAAATCGTGTAACGGGGCGATCGCCTACTGGGCACGCCAAACAGATGAAGCAACATTTTATCAAACTCTGGTGGATTTAGGCTTCACTACCCGCTGGGATATCGGCCTTCCCGCCCGCCCCCGTGCCCAAATCGCCGATCCCTCGACGTGGTCCGCTCGAAGTGAAGCAACGATCGCTTTTGGCCAAGAGCTCTTAGCAACCTCCCTCCACCTCGCTACGGCAGCTACTGCTCTTGGAGTCGAAGGGAATCTTCTCGCTCCCCACTTAATCCTTCGCATCACCGACGCCCAAAGTGGCCAACTCCTTCACCAGCGCCAAAAAGAAGTAATTCGCCACCTCTTCACTCCAGAGGAGACCGCCCGTATTCGCTTAGGGATGCAGATGGCAACGACGAGCGAAGGAACGGGGTATAAAGCACACATTCCTGATATTGAAATTGGCATTAAAACAGGTACTGCCCAACTCTTTAATCCCGTAAGCAACTCCTACAGCGATGGCTCAACCCTCGCCTCCAGCCTTGCCCTCGCCCCAATCGATGATCCTTCGTACATCATCTACATCGGTGTTGAAGGTGGCCGAGGATGGGGAGCGGACTTAGCCGCCCCAGCGGTGGGAAATCTTCTTCAGGCGTTAATCAGCCAAGGAAAGCTTAGAAGAAGTCGCTAAGCTCAATCGTGAAGCCGTGGAGGCGACTAAAAATCGTCTGTTCACTAGCGAGGCTAAAGCCTTGGGCAACCCTGCTGCCTTCACTGAGGGCAAAGATCGGTAGTTCAGCTTGGTGGGCGAACGCGAGGGCACTTCCGAGTGTTGGAACTTCATCAATCTTTGTAATCGCTAAGACGGTGTTGGTAGTCGGCGAAAGCTGGTGTTTCGCCGCAAGCAGTTCACTGATTCGATTTGCAGGATCGGTGACGATAATCGTTACCGAGTCAAATCGCTCCAATTCAGCGCGCACTGATTCAAGATTGGTAATCGGCCCAAGATCAACGATGAGGCGGTCGTACCGCGAAAGGCGATTGAGCTCAGCAAGATCCCCGATCCGCTCATACTCGGCCCCACTATCGTGCGCTAAATCACTTAAGAGTCGGTCAGAGTCTGCTCCAGCTTCAACTAAAGCGATTCGTCCAGCGCCGTGAAGGCGAAGATAGCGGGCAACCTTTGCCGCCATCGTCGTCTTTCCACTGCCGGCAAGACCAGTTACGAAGATGATTCGTTCAGGTAACTCGTTTTGAAACGTTAATGAATCGAAGAGGTGGTGAAGGAGACGGAACTCCACTTCCTGCTCAACGAGGGCGCTCTCATCATCTAAGAGCGCCGCCTCAAGACTTTGAATAAACGAGTACGGAAGGTTATTCGCCCCTAAGAGAGCCCGTAAACTTTCAAGCGAGCTCTCCTCTTTAATCGCAACATCATCGCCGACGAGGTAGTAGAGGATTTCACACATCGTTTTACGCTTTTTATTGCGGTCGATCCGAGCGTGAATCCGAACCTTCGTTCCGTGAAGGGCGCGCACCTCTTTGAGGGCGCGCTCATAATCACTGGCGATGTGGCGAAAAAACTCCATAACCCCTCCTAGAGGATGAAGCGGGAGAGATCTTGATTTTCAACGATGTCGCCTAAGCGTTGATCAACATACGCATCGGTAATCGTAATCGTTTCTCCCGAAAGCTCATCAGCGCTAAAGGAGAGCTCCTCTAAGAGGCGCTCCATAATCGTAAAGAGCCGACGTGCTCCAATATTATCATGGGAGGCGTTCACATTAAAGGCGATTTCACTAAGGCGCTTAATCGCCGAATCTTCAAAGATGATCTCAACACCTTCGGTGCGCAAGAGTTCACGATACTGCATCGTCAGGGCGTTTTGTGGCTCAGTGAGAATTCGGTAGAAGTCGTGCGCCGTTAAATCATTTAATTCAACTCGAAGGGGGAAGCGGCCCTGTAATTCAGGAATTAAATCACTGGGCTTAGAGACGTGGAAGGCGCCACTTGCGATGAAGAGGATGTGCGTGGTGTCGATCACCCCCCACTTCGTTGAAACACTCGTCCCTTCAATGATCGGAAGGATATCGCGTTGAACCCCTTCACGGGAGACGTCGATTCCACTAGAGGCACCACTTTTGGCAACTTTATCGATTTCGTCGATAAAGACGATACCCATTTGCTCAACACGCTCTTTCGCTTCGTCGACCGCACGATCATTATCAACGGCTTTCTCTATCTCTTCTTCGGTGAGAATTTCCCGTGCCCGTTTGACGGTAACTTTGCGAGCGTGGCCTTTATTGCCAAAAATTGACCCCAAGGACGCCATCGCTTCTTGAATATCCTCCATGTTCGGTGAGGCACCCATTACTTCGATTCCAACGTGTTTACGACTTTGAACGTTCAATTCAATCATCCGTTCATCGAACTTCCCATCTCGGAGCATCGTTCGAAAACGCTCGCGAAGTCGTTCGTCCCCTTCAGGGGCGACGATATCAACATTTGGTTCATTCTTCATCTGCGGCAGAAGCAAATCTAAGAGCCGTTCTTCAACGCGAGCTTCGACTTTCTCCGCTTGGGCTTCAGCAAGCTCAGCTTTCGTTTGTTGAAGGGCAATCGACATGAGATCACGGATAATCGACTCAACATCGCGCCCGACGTACCCTACTTCGGTGTACTTCGTCGCTTCAACTTTAATAAAGGGGGCGTTGGAGAGGCGGGCGATTCGCCGGGCGATCTCCGTCTTCCCCACTCCAGTGGGTCCAATCATGATGATATTCTTTGGCGAGACCTCATCACGAATCGATTCGGGGAGTTTCTTTCGGCGGGTTCGGTTTCGAATAGCAACGGCAATCGTACGCTTTGCCTCATCTTGGCCGATGATATATTTATCGAGCTCAGCGACGATTTGTTTCGGCTTCAGCTCATCTAATTTTTGAACAGTGGAGTTCTCCATATCTTATAGTACCTCGGTAATAATTGAATCGTTGGTGTAAATACACAATGTTGCAGCAACTTCAACGCTCTTACGGGCGATCTCTTCAGCGCTGAGGGTGGTGTTGGAGTCTAAATACGCAAGGGCTGCGGCAAGGGCAAAGTTTCCCCCACTCCCGATTCCAATCGCATCGCGTTCGGGGTCGACGACATCACCTGTTCCATTGATCAGGAAGATCTTCTTCCCATCACTGACAAGCATCATCGCCTGTAGCTGGCGCAGTGCTCGGTCAGTTCGCCACTGCTTGGCAAGCTCAACAGCGGAGCGCGTTAAGTCCCCACTAAACTCTTTCAGCTTGGCTTCGAAGAGCTCAAAAAGAGTAAAGGCATCAGCGGTTGTTCCGGCAAAGCCAGTAATAATCTTTCCATCGTAAAGTCGGCGGACTTTGTGGGCGTTACCCTTTAAGACTGCATCACCAAAGGTGACTTGTCCGTCCCCTGCTATTGCTACGTGCCCATCCTTGCGAATCGCCACGATCGTTGTTCCTTTAAATTCCATCATCTTCTCTTCCTTCGCCCATGGGGGTGGAAATTTGCCACGACACTGGTAAGTCGGGCTTGGGAAACATGGGTGTAGATTTGGGTGGTCGAAATGCTCGCATGACCGAGCAGCTCTTGAACCAATCGAATATCTGCACCACGGTCGAGGAGGTGGGTGGCAAAGCTATGCCTTAGGACGTGGGGAGTAAACTCCTTCTGCCAACCCATCTTCTTCCGATACTCGGCAAACATACTGCTGATTGTTGAAAACGGCAACTGATTTCCCGATTGTGAACAAAAAACATACTCCGAAACAACAAGGGCTTTTTTCTTTGGAAGGTACGCTTCAAGGCGCTCTTGTACTCGCTCTCCAAAGAAGACAAAGCGCTCTTTATTCCCCTTTCCGAGGATCCGAATCCTCCGACCGAAGAGATCAATATCGACTTCTTTAATCGCCACCGCCTCCCCGATTCGACACCCAGTATCGTAGAGGAGATTAAAAAGAAGCATGGTTCGCTCCTCCTCAAAGCT
>JBBADN010000065.1:0-6817 GCA_041656455.1 Sphaerochaeta sp.
AGCTCAACCCAATGCCGTTGAGGAGTTAACAATTGCAGCAATCGCCCAACAGCAAAAAGGTAACCTTGAGTTTGCTGAAGAACTCTTTCTTACCGTTTGCCACCTCAGCCCCCAAGCGGTCACCTACATCAACTTAACAACGCTGTACAGCCACCGTGCTGCCCTCGATACCGAAAAGGGTGAAACGTACGATTTTTACCAACAAAAAGCGCTGAACACCCTTAGTGAAGGCGTGGCCAATCTTGGTGAAGATGAAGCGCTCTTGCGGGAGCTTGGCTACTTCCACCTTTACCAAGGAAACGTTGAAATCGCCCAGGAGTACTTACAAAAATACATCGATGTTGCCCAAGAAGGTGAGCAGAAAGCACATGCCCAAAAAATCTTAGCGGATGTCGGTAAAAAACTCGCGGGCGAGCGTCACCTAATGGAAGCGTATGATGCGATTCAGATGAACAAAGAGGAAGAAGCCCTCACCCTGTTAGATCAATACATCAAGAACACCCCAGCGATTTGGAACGCGTTCTTCCTCAAGGGCTGGGCCTTACGGCGCCTTGAACGCTTCAGTGAAGCCGAAGTGGCCCTCATCAAAGCCCTTGAACTGGAAAGCCACAGCAGTGACATCTACAACGAACTCGCCCTCTGCGCCCTTGAAGGCGGGAATGAAGAGCTCGCAAAAAGCTACCTTTCAACCGCCCTCGACCTCGATGAAGAATCGATTACCCTCATCAGTAACCTCGCCTACCTCCATCTGCGCAGTGGTGAATTAGAAGAGGCGCGCCACCTCCTTGAAGTAGGGCGCGCCCTCGATCCTGATGATCCGTTGATTCAGCAATTGATGGAAGACTACTCGGCCCAAAGTGGCGACACCCTTGGAGTAGTCATTGTGGAAGAGTACCTCGATAGTGAAGAAGTCGCTGATAAAGTAAAGCATGGAGCGCGGGAAATATGACCTTTCGCACTTCTAGTGAAGCTGAAACGATCGCCCTTGGCGCCCAGCTTGGAAAGAAGCTAAAGCTAGGATCGGTAGTATCACTGAGGGGCAGCCTTGGGGTGGGTAAAACTGTCTTTGCCAAAGGCATTGCCGAGGCCCTTGGGATTACCGAAGCGATTGTCAGTCCTACCTTCACCCTTATTCAAGAGTATGAAGGGACCTTCGATCTCTACCATATGGACCTCTACCGAATTGATTCAAGCGAAGAGTTTGAGCTCATCGGTGGGGATGAGTACCTTTATGGAAGGGGAATTACCCTCATTGAGTGGAGTGAAAAGATTCAAGACATTCTTCCACAAGAGACGATTTACGTGACGATTAACCTTGATGATGGCAGTCGCCTCATTACGATCGAAGGAATAGCGCTATGAAGATTCTCTGCTGTGATACCTCAACACCAACTGCGTACCTCTTCCTTGGCGAATACCAAGAAGATCACCTGCTGTGGTATGAATCGACGGCAGTGGTGTGGAATAACACCCATAGTGAGCAACTTCTTGATCGACTGCTGCGAATGTGCGCCGATCACAACGTAGCACTCAGCGACCTTGATCTCCTCGGTGCAACAAGTGGTCCTGGCTCATTTACTGGGTTGAGGATCGCCTTAGCGACGATGAAAGGCTTAGCGATGGGGCTGAAGGCGCCGTTAGTATCCACCCCTACCCTTGAGCTCTACCAAAACCTCGCAACGATCATCGGTGGGCCGTGTTTGGTGGCAATCGATGCAAAGAAGCAGCGCTACTACACCGCCTTCTTTGTTGATGGTTCTCAAGTCGGTCAAAGCAGTGACCTAAGCGCTGACGAAATTGACGCCTTGCTTGCCCCGTATGAGCAGATTACCCTCATTGGAAGTGATGGTCCTAAGCTCGCCAGTCAACTAAACCACCTAGGTATTACGATCGTTGATCCAAGCCTCCTCGACGTTGGAGTTGAACTAGCCGATAGGGTAAGAAAGCATTATCTTGAAAGAGGAGCAGATTCATTGGATCAAGGCCCCACATATATCCGAAAAAGTGATGCTGAACGTGCATTGGAGGAGTCGTAAATGGTCGAACAGGAGATTTTAGTTCTTGGCTCAGGAGTAGCGGGAATGGCAGCTGCGCAATACGCTGCCCGGGCAGGAAGAAGTGTGACGGTTATGGAGGCGATTGCCCCCGGTGGCCAGACGATGTATATCGATATGATCGAAAACTATCCTGGTCTTGAGATCCCCTTAAGTGGAGCAGAAATTGCAATGAAGTTCCACAGCCAAGCGTCTACCTTTGGTGCAAACACTGTCTATGAAACCGCCACTAAAATAAAGAAAGAAGGGGATGACTACCTCGTAGAGACCGCTAGCGGCACCACCTACAAAGCGAAAGCGGTTATTTACGCTACCGGAGCAAAACACCGCCACCTCAACATCGATGGGGAAGAGGAGTACAACGGCAAAGGTGTCTCTTACTGTGGTACGTGTGATGGCCCCTTCTTCCGTGGCAAGCGAATCCTCGTTGTCGGTGGTGGTGATACCGCCCTTACCGATGCGATCTTCCTTTCGAAGCTCACTGACCATATTACAATCGCCCACCGCAAGGACCGCTTCCGGGCGCAAGATAACTTAGTCAAGCAAATCGAGCGCAACCCCAACGTTGAGTTCCTCATGGAGCACACCCTTGAGAAGATTTACGGCGATGGGTCAAAGGTCAATGAAGTCCTCCTCAAGGATTTGAAGTCCAACCGTGAATATAAGCGGGAGTTTGATGCAGTCTTCATCTTTGTTGGAATTATCCCTGAGACGAACCTCTTAAAGGGAACGTACGACGTGCTAACCGACGAAGGATATGTCATCACGAACGAGCGGATGGAAACTCCAGTTGAAGGGCTCTTCGCTGCTGGAGACGTGCGTGATACGGTCTTTAGACAGTTGATCACCGCTGCGAGTGATGGAGCGGTCGCTGCCCACTGCGCCAGCACCTACATTGACGAGTTGGAAGGTCGAGCGTACACGTAAGAGTCAATTTCCTTGACGCTTGAATGCTATTGATGTTCTAATGAGACTATGAAGATATGTATGGTCTCAAGCGAATCAGTTCCCTTCTCAAAAAGTGGTGGCTTAGCTGATGTTGTCGGGGCGCTGAGCAGTGCCCTCAGTAGCCTCGGCGAAGAAGTCTTAGTACTCCTTCCCCACTACGGCTTTATGAAGGATGAACTCACTCAAACAACAATTACCCACACAGTGAGCCTCCTCGGCAGTGCTGAGGAGGTTACCTATGCAAAAACAACGAAGGATGGGGTGGAATACTACTTCCTTCAACACCCATTCTTTAGTGAGTCAACAGGAATATACGGATCGACCTCTTCATCTGCGTACGAGAACAACCACCTGCGCTATACCCTCCAGTCGAAAGCGGCTTTAGAGCTCTTAAAGATTCTCGGATGGAAGGCAGATATCATCCACGCCCACGATTGGACTGCGGGATTTCTCCCCTACCTCCTCAAGAAAGACACGTCAGGATTTTTTAAAAAGACAAAGAGTGTCTTCTCGATTCACAACCTCGCCTACCAAGGCGAGTTCAGCCGCCTCGACCTGCTTGCAACTGACATTGATGCTGATGAGCGCTTCTTTGTAGGATCGGGGCCCACGAAGCGAGCGAACATGCTCAAGTGTGGCCTTGAGTTTGCTGATACCCTTTCAACAGTCAGCCCCACCTACGCTAAGGAGATTCAGAGTCCCGAGTACGGCTGCGGCTTAGAAAAACTCCTTCAGAGCCGAAAAGATGATTTAATTGGAATCATCAATGGAATCGACGTTGAGGAGTGGAATCCCGAGAATGATCCCCTGATCGATTACGCATTCTCAGCTACAGATTTTTCCAATAAAGCGCTACTTAAACGCCAAATCCAAGAGGAGTTCGGTCTTGAAGTGAATCCCGACATTCCCCTCTTTGCGATGATCAGTCGCTTAGCGAGTCAAAAAGGGTTCATTGAACTCTTAGAGGGCTCGCCCTCCGCCCTTGAGCAGCTCGTCAATGAAGAGCGAATGCAAATGGTCATCGTCGGCACTGGTGACTGGGAGATCGAAAAGCAACTTACTGAAGTAGGCAAGCGCTTTGAGAACCTCTCGGTGAACATCCTCTTCTCTAACCGAGCAGCCCACCTACTTGAAGCCGGCAGCGATTTCTTCCTTATGCCAAGTCGCTACGAGCCGTGTGGCTTAAACCAATTCTACAGTCTGCGTTATGGGACGCTCCCCGTCGCTCGGCGAACTGGGGGCCTCGCTGACTCAATCGTGGATTTAGATGAAGAACCAGAACGAGGAACTGGAATCCTCTTTGACTCAATGAGTGGTCATGGTATATTGGAAGCAGTGAGACGAGCGCTAACGTGGTGGCAGAAAGGACGAACGGTCCTTGAGCCAATTCAACAGCGTGCTATGGCGTATGATAGTTCGTGGCAGCGATCGGCAACGTCGTACCAAGAGCTCTATCGCGCAACAAAGGGGGGTGTATAACCTATGAAACGTCGGAATCAGAAAACTGTCGCAATCGTTCTTGGTGGTGGAAAGGGAACGCGGCTCTATCCATTGACGATGGACCGGGCAAAGCCCGCTGTTCCATTTGCTGGAAAGTACCGCCTCGTTGATATTCCTATCTCTAACTGTATCAACAGTGATGTAAAGAAGATTTACATCCTTACTCAGTTCAACTCCGCATCCCTCCACAACCACATCTCCAACACGTACATCTTTGACACCTTCTCCAAAGGCTTTGTTGAAATTCTCGCTGCTGAGCAAACCAACCAAAGTGAGAGCTGGTACGAAGGAACCGCCGACGCGGTTCGCAAGAACCTTCGCCACTTCCGCGACCAAGACGCCGATTACTACATCATCCTCAGTGGGGACCAACTCTATCGGATGAACCTCAATGATATGCTCGATCGGCACATCCAAAGCAATGCAGAAATTACTATTGCAGCTAAACCCATAAGCCGAGCTCAGGCTACTGGCCTGGGGATTATCGGCTGCGACGAAGATGGGATTATCACCAGCTTCGTTGAAAAGCCCGCCCCGGATGTCGACATCACCTCTTATAAAGTTGGCGAAGAGTTTATGAAAGAATCTCTTGGGGTTTCAGTTACGAAAGAAAACGAATACCTCGCCTCGATGGGAATTTACATCTTCAACCGCCACACGATGGAGGAAGTCCTTGATAATAAGAAGACGGACTTTGGAAAAGAAGTGATTCCCAATGAAATTGGAACGCGCCGAACAGCGGCGTACCTCTTTGATGGATTCTGGGAAGACATTGGAACGATTAAGGCGTTCTACGATACAAACCTCGACCTCGCTTCCATTAGTCCGATGTTTAACTTCTACGATGAAGAGATGCCGATTTACACCCACCGTCGCCACCTCCCGGCAACGAAGATTAACTTCTGTAACATCTCCAACTCGTTAACGAGTGAAGGCTCGATTATCACCAACGCGTACATCGTGAACTCAATCATCGGTGTTCGGACCTTGATTGAATCAGGGGCGAGTCTCGATGGGGTATACTGCATGGGTGCTTCGTACTATGAAACAGTTGAAGAGAAAGAGCTCAATGCGAAGCGCGGCATCCCCAACATTGGGATTGGGCGCGGAACGATTATCCGCCGAGCGATCATCGACCAGAACGCCCGAATCGGGGATGGGTGTCGTATTGGAATCGATGATATCCCCCGCAAGGAGGGAGACTTCCCGATGTACTCTTTCCACGATGGAATTATCGTCATTAATAAAAACGCAGTCATTAAAAACGGAACGGTGATGTAAGCATGAATGATCGAACGCAACAAATTGTAAACGGCCAAACCATTATCGGTATTGAGCTTGGCTCAACTCGGATTAAAGCCCTCTTAATTGACTCAGCCAATGAGCCAATTGCCCAAGGAGGGTACACGTGGGAGAACCAACTCGTCGATGGAGTGTGGACGTACAGCTTAGAAGCTGTTGAAGAAGGCCTCCAGGCAGCGTTCGCCTCGTTGAAAGAGGACGTTCAGAAGCACTACGGGGTAGCTCTTACCAAAGCGCGCTCACTGGGCATCAGTGCGATGATGCACGGCTATTTAGCCTTTGATGAGAACGATAACCTCCTCGTTCCCTTCCGCACGTGGCGCAACACGATGACGGGGAACGCCGCCGAGGAGCTCTCAGAGCTCTTTGATTACCCCGTTCCTGAGCGGTGGTCGATCAGTCACCTCTATCAGGCGATTCTTAATAACGAAGAGCACGTACCGCACATCGCGAAGATCACCACCCTTGCTGGGTACGTCCACTATCGTCTTACAGGCAAACACGTTTTAGGAATTGGAGACGCCTCAGGGATGTTCCCAGTAAACCCGGAAACGAAGAATTACGAAGAGGCGATGCTGAAAAAGTTTGCCACGCTCCACTGCCACCCTTGGAAACTCGAAGAGCTTCTTCCCCCACCCCTTGTCGCTGGTGTTGAAGCGGGAACCCTCAGTGAAGAAGGCGCGCGCTTCCTCGATCCAAGCGGAAGCTTTGAAGCGGGAATCGTTATGCCTCCCCCAGAGGGGGATGCGGGAACGGGAATGGTCGCCACCAACAGCGTGGCCAAGCGAACCGGAAACGTCTCAGCGGGAACGAGTGTCTTTGCGATGATCGTCTTAGAAAAAGAGCTTTCGCGCTCGTACAACAAGTTCATCGACCTCGTCACAACTCCCGATGGCTCATTAGTGGCGATGAGCCACGGCAATAACTGCACCGGCGAGTATGATGCGTGGATTGGCCTTTTCGATGAAGTACTTACAGCAGTCGGTCACTCGGTTTCAAAAGCTGAGCTGTAT
>JBBADN010000066.1:0-6731 GCA_041656455.1 Sphaerochaeta sp.
GGCAAAGAAAATCTATGTTGGAAACATGAGTTACAACACTTCCGAAGAGGAACTTCGGGAACTGTTCGCCCAGTTCGGCACTGTCCTCAGTGCGAACATTATCATCGACCGAGAGACGCACCGCCCGAAGGGTTTTGGATTCGTCGAGATGGAAGATGCTGAAGCAGCGGAAGCTGCAATCTCCCAGCTTGATGGCAAAGAATTTGGTGGCCGAAACCTCCGTGTCAACGAGGCAATGGCCAAAAGCCGCCCGGCTTATGGTTCATACCGCAACTAACCAATTAATATGATTCAGTAACGAAGACGGAGCTTAGGCTCCGTTTTTTTATTACCACGCACCACCGCCACCGCCACCAAAGCCACCACCGCTGAAGCCACCCCCGCCACCGAAGGAAGGCCGGATTGGCCCACGGGAGGAGGAGCTCGCTTGGGAGTACATCGGCTTTGCAACCGCCCCTTGGGTGAGCGTTGAAGCGAGGGATGAGTAGAAGATTGCCCGATGGGCAGTGCCCACTCCGACGTACCACGTCGCCTGAGTTAGCTCAATTGAGGCGAACTTCTTCGCCCACGTATTCTCGAGGCCAAGGACAATTGCATAGCCAAGGACGTGGTAGAAGAGCTCGGGATCAGAAGCGACCATCATCTTAAGTTTGTCGATTTCGACTTTTTCAATGAACTCACGGTAGCCAACAATCTCTTCAAGGACCTTCTGAGCGTACGCCGATCGCTTCATCGTGATGGCACCAAGAAGGGCGAAGATAATTGGAATAGCGAGGGCGGTGAGGGAGAAGATGATAGATGTGACAAGGCCCAGCTCAAGGAAGAAGGCGTAGAGGGAGTTGGTAAAGCCAAAGAAGAGCAGGTAGAGGAGTAAGAGCGCTATCCCTTTGATAACGGCTTTCTTCTTTTGCAGCATCATCCACGAGTCGAGAATCTTCGGTGTCGCAATTGCCGTGAGGATTAAAAGGGCAAGGCTTCCTAAGAGGGGCAGCATGAAGAGCGTCTGACTCTGATCACTGTACGTCGTCGCCCAGCTGTGGAAGCCAAGGGCTCCAATTCCATAGAGCATTGGGATGATGCGCTTGCGCTCAGCGTTTTGATCTTTAAGCTCCCGCTCTTTCTTAAAGTAGGCGCGGGTCCGATCCTTCGTCTTTTGAAGCTTTGTAGCAAACGCAGTGGATGAGGAGAGCTGCTTTAACGTGACACTCATCCCGTCCCCGCTATCGAAGAACGCATAAAAGAGCTGCTCTTCGTGGGCTTTTGACGTCTTTAGCTCCTTGAGTTTGATAAAGCGGTACTGCTTCTTCTTCAACTCTTCAATCTGGATGTACCCACCATCGGCCCAATAAAAAAGCATACTTGATAGGTCTTTCGTATCAACGACTCCATCAAATAAGTACCCCACCTCAAGGGGGGAGAGGTCCTCTGGTGGTTCAAAGCGAACAACGGGGATGAAGAGCTCGTCTTGGCCGTAGCGCTTCCAAATAAGATAGGAGTGCGAAAGGAAGGCGAGGGTGAGGAGGATTACCACCCCATACAGAAGAAGCGTTAGATCAACAAACTTCTTCACCTCACTGAAGTACCCTTCCTCTAACTCGATATAGAGGGTGAGCGCCTCCCCTGGCTTTAGGTTCTGAGCTGACCCAGTAATGGTTTTATGATCACCACTGATTTCGAATGTGCCTCGAAGGGACGTAGATCCTACCCGCCCTCCGGTTACCGAGACGTTCTTCGGATCTACCGCTTTAGGAAGGGTAACACTGAAGGTGAAGTTCTTAATCTCCTCCTCCCACCCCGGGCCGAGGAGGTTGTAGTAGATAAAATCCCCTTCGCGATTGCGATCATCACCAATCTCTAGGGTGTAGGAGAGCAAGTACTCTTTAAAGCCAGTGACCGTCACATTCTTATCCCCAAGGCGGAACGTTGCCCACCCCGATGAGACGTTGTCTCGGATGATTGGATCACTGGAGAAGAGGTTCGTAAGCTTTATTTGTTGATTCCCATACCGTGTTGGAATCTCGCGGTAGATTCCGTGTTTCGGTACAAAGAAGTTCGCGCCAATTCGCTCAGTGATGTCGTAGGAGTTATCAAGGCCAATCCGAACATTCACATCAATCTGCTCAAAGGTATAATCACTTCCCCAAATTGGGAAGATGAGTAAGGCGAGCAGAATTACGAGCAATAGGCGCTTTTTCATTAGAACTTCACATCTACCCGAGCGCGCGCTTCCTCTTCAATGTTCAAGTATGGTTTTTTGGTGAAGTGGGCGATCGAGGCAACGATTGATGAGGGGAAAACCTCACAGATCGTATTCAGCTGTTTGATGATTGCATTGTAGTACTTGCGAGCCGAGAGGAGCTGACTCTCGATCTTGGCAAGCTGTTCTTGGAGATCGAGAAAGCCTTTATTGGCTTTGAGGTCGGGGTACGCTTCACTGAGGGCGAAGAGGCTCTTAAGCGTCGTTGAAAACGAAGCGTTCAGTTGGTCTTTCTCTTCGAGTGTTCCCGCACCCATCGCTTTGTTCCGCGCTTCAATGACTTTAGTGAGGGTTCCTTCTTCGTGCTTGGCGTACCCTTTCACCGTTTCAACTAAGTTTGGAACAAGGTCGTACCGCTGCTTCAGGTGGGCGTCGATCGCACTCTCAGCTTCTTCACCTTGGTTTCGCAATCGAACGTAGCGGTTGTAGACGGAAACTCCCCAAATAAGGAGTAAGACGAGCAGCGCTAACAGGATATACACAATCAGCATGGCAACCTCCTAAGATACTCACATCCTTAGCTTGCGCTGATGAAAAGGACGTGTCAAGAGATGGGCACACCTTGATTGTCCACCAAGAGTACTGTATCTTTATTCGTGGTTACTGTATAAATATTCCACGCAAGGAGTGCTTAGAATATGAAATCTCGTCACAACCGATTAGCTGTCGTCAAAGAGCTTATTCGGAACAATCGTATTGATAACCAAGACACCCTCCTCTCAATGTTAAAAGTTGAAGGCTTTACCGTTACCCAGGCGACGCTATCCCGTGATTTAAAGATGCTCAAGGTTGGAAAGATCAGTGATGGGTGGTCAGGATACTACTACAGTTTGCCGGAAAATGATTTGATCAGCGAATCGGAGAAGAGCTATATTCAAGACGTCCGTCGCGGAATCATCTCCATTGAGTTTAGTGGGAACTTTGGCGTAGTAAAAACCCGACCAGGACACGCCAACAGCGTTGGAATCGCCTTAGACACCCTAGCAATTCCAGAGATCCTCGGAACCCTCGCTGGTGACGACACGATCTTTGTGATCTTACGAGAAGGGATGACGAAGGAAGACTTACTTGAATCCTTCAAAACCCGAATCCCCGATATCGAGGAATAATTCATGAACTATATCAATCTCACCGAAGCGAACGCTTTTACAGCGCTGAGTACTTCATCACCAGTCGACTTAAACGATGTGCTGACAAAAGAGCGCATCGAAAGCCACAGTGTTGCGAGTGCGATGGGCCTTACCTATAACTACGCCGCAATGCCGATTAGCGAAGGTATCCTCACCCTCCTCCAAGCACTCAGTGATGAACTGCAGCTCACCGAGAAGTACCAAGTCCTCCTCGATGGGGCGGTGATGAACACCGGCGAGAATCGCCAAGTCCTTCACCACCTCACTCGCGGCCAAATTGGAAAGACCGTCACCGTTGATGGGGAGGATAAACGAGAGTTTTACCTCGCTGAGCTCGCTAAAGCAAAGGCGTTTAGTGAAGAGGTGCGCAGCAAGAAGTACCTTCTTTCAACGGGCAAAGCGGTTAAGCACGTCGTTCAAATTGGCATTGGTGGCAGCGACCTCGGACCGCGGGCGCTCTACCTCGCCCTCAATGGATGGGCAAAGAACGAGAAGATCGAAGTAATCCCCGCTTCGTTCATCTCCAACGTCGACCCCGATGATCCAAGTGAAGTTCTTTCTACTCTCAACGCTGAAGAGACGCTCTTCGTCCTCGTCTCCAAGAGTGGGACGACCCTTGAAACGCTTACGAACCAGCGCTTTGTTGAAGGGTGGTTGAAGAAGCAGAATTCTAAGATTGACCCATCCAAGCACATCGTCGCTGTTACGAGTAAAACCAGCCCCTTAGCAGCGAGCAAAGAAGTCGCGGCTTCGTTCTTCATCGATGATTACATCGGTGGGCGCTACTCCTCTACTAGTGCAGTTGGTGGGGTGATCCTCTCGATCGCCTACGGCTTCCCTGTCTTTGAGGCGCTCCTTAAAGGCGCTCACGAGGCGGATAAAGCGGCCCTCCATCCCCATATTAAAGAGAACGCCCCGCTCCTTGATGCCCTCATCGGGGTGTATGTAAGGAATGTACTTCTGTATCCCTCAACAGCGATTCTTCCCTACAGCCAAGCACTGACCCGCTTCCCCGCTCACCTTCAGCAGCTCGATATGGAGTCTAACGGTAAGAGTGTGAACCGGAACGGAGAAGCGATCACCTACCCAACTGGACCGGTAATCTTCGGCGAGCCGGGAACAAACGGGCAGCACTCTTTCTATCAACTCCTCCACCAAGGCAGTGATATCATTCCCCTTCAATTTATTGGCTTCAGTGAAAGCCAATTACACCAAGACCTTGAAGTGGAAGGTTCGACGAGCCAAGAGAAGCTCGTGGCGAACCTTGTCGCCCAGATCGTTGCCTTTGCCCTCGGTAAAGGGGACGAAAACCCCAACAAAGTCTTTAGTGGCAATCGCCCATCGAGCCTTCTGTATGCGAAGCGCCTCACCCCCGAGGTCCTTGGAGCCCTCCTCTCGCACTACGAGAATAAGGTGATGTTCCAAGGCTTTGTGTGGAACCTCAACTCCTTCGATCAAGAAGGAGTCCAACTTGGAAAGGTCTTAGCTACGAAGGTCCTCCAAGGCGGCCAAGGAGATACAATCCTCCAGGCGTATCGAAGCCTCTTCTAAGAAACGAGCCCCTCCGGGGGCTTTTTTTATTATGGAGAATGTGTGTTCTTTGGTTGTCCCTGTACCGTAAGTTCAGTACTATCAAGAAAGATATCATGATACCAGCACTAAGAAAACAAACGGTGGGGAACCGCCTTCCAACATTTTTATCAATCCTCTTTGTCATCCTTGAAGTAGGAATGGACGTTACAATCCCCTATTTAATGGCAAACTTACTTGACCGCGGAATCAGTGGCGCTTCAATGAATGAAATCATCTACTGGGGAATTATCCTCCTGATCTTCAGCTTTATCGCCCTAACCTTCGGAGTCCTCAGTGGAACTTTTGCCGCCCGTGCCTCTACCGGCTTTGCCCGCAACGTTCGCCGCTCCCTCTACTATAAAGTTCAGGACTTCTCCTTTGCGAACTTAGATCGCCTCCCCTCATCATCGCTGGTAACCCGCCTCACCACCGACGTGACAAACGTCCAGATGGCGTACCAGATGCTCACCCGCATTGCGGTACGGAGTCCCGTGATGCTCTTCTTCAGCTTCTTCATGGCGTACACGATTAACTCCGAGCTCAGTCTCGTCTTCCTCGTTGCGATCCCAACGCTCGCCATTGGCCTCTTCTTTTTAATCCGCCTCGCTTACCCCGTCTTTACGAAAGTCTTTAAGACGTACGACCGCCTCAATACGACTGTTCAAGAGAATATCCGCTCAATTCGGGTGGTAAAGTCCTTTGTCCGGGAAGATCATGAGATTACAAAGTTTGACGATGTAAATACGACGATTTACAAGCAGTTCTCCAAAGCGGAGAAGATCATTGCCTTTAACAGCCCATTGATGCAGGGGGCGATGTACGCATCGATCCTTGCCATCAGCTACATCGGAGCAAAACTCATCACCACCTCTTCAATGACCACCGGTCAATTGATGAGCTTCATCACCTACACTGGGCAGATTCTCATGAGCCTGATGATGCTCAGCATGGTTATCGTCATGTTAACGATTAGCCGCGCCTCAATTCAGCGGATTGAAGAAGTCTTAAATGAAGAGAGCGATATCACTGAACCAGCTGATCCTGTTCTTACTGTTCAAGATGGTTCAATCCACTTTGAAGATGTATCCTTCAGTTACACCAATCAAGCGGATAAGCTCAACTTAAAAGATATCACCTTACACATTCCCTCTGGTTCAACGGTTGGAGTGCTAGGCCCAACGGGCAGTGGCAAGACTTCGCTTGTTCAACTCCTTGCCCGCCTGTACGACGTCTTCTCTGGTAGTGTGAAGATCGGGGGTGTGGATGTACGCGAGTACTCCTTAAAGAGCCTTCGAGACAGCGTAGGGGTGGTGCTTCAAAAAAACACCCTCTTCAGTGGAACCGTTGCCGAGAACCTCAGGTGGGGTAATGAACACGCCTCGATGGAGGAGCTGATCTGGGCAACGAAGATTTCTCAAGCCCACTCGTTCATCGATACGTTAGAAGAGAAGTATGAAAGTGAAGTCGAGCAAGAAGGAACAAACTTCTCTGGCGGTCAGCGCCAGCGCCTTTCTATTGCCCGGGCGCTCTTAAAGCGACCAAAGGTCTTAATTCTCGATGACTCAACCAGCGCCGTTGATACAAAAACTGAGGCGTCGATTCGCAGCGCCTTGAAGGATGAACTGAGTGAAACAACGAAGATTATCATCGCCCAGCGAGTCACTTCAGTGATCGACGCGGATCAAATTATCATCTTAGAGGATGGGATGGTCCACGCCGTTGGAACCCATGAGCAGTTACTCGATACGTGTACCCGCTACCAAGAGATGTAC
>JBBADN010000067.1:0-6708 GCA_041656455.1 Sphaerochaeta sp.
CGTGGAGTAGCGGATGTAATGAGTGACTTGAGCCCGCCCACGTACTTCTCCGACGATGTCGGTGATAAGAAAGAGCACGGGCATGAAGAAAATCCCTACTGAGACGCGTACGCCAAAGAGGTTGATGATTTTACTACCAACGGTATTAACTAAGACCATTCCGGTAATATAGAGCGAAAAGAGCAAGAGATCTTTTTTTGTCCACGTTTCCATCACATTCCTCACTTGCGGCTGAGTCTATACAAATGAACAGATATGGTCAAATATCCTTGCCCCTTTTCCTCCCTCCTGTGGTAGAATACTTCTCAATAAGGAACACAGCATGGAAAGCAAACTCATTGTTATTGCCATCGGTGGCAATTCATTAATTGAAGACGCCAAGCACGTTACGATCGAAAGTCAATATGAAGCGGCCCGAAAGACCGCCGAGCACATCGCCCGCCTCATTCAAGCGGGGCACCGCGTCGTCATCGCCCACGGAAACGGCCCCCAAGTTGGCTACGTCCTTCTCCGCAGTGAGATCGCCAAAGACGTCCTTCATGAAGTCCCCCTCGATAGCTGCGTCGCTGATACCCAAGGGGCGATCGGCTACCAACTACAGATGGCTCTGTACAATGAACTTGCGAAGCTTCATGTACGACGACCAGTGGTGACCGTTGTTACCCAAGTTGAAGTCCACGGTGATGATCCTTCCTTCCAAAAGCCAACAAAACCGATTGGCTCCTTCTTAACAAAAGAAGAAGCGGATGAGCGAGCCAAGCGTGACGGATGGAACGTTACCGAAGACGCTGGGCGGGGATACCGAAGGGTTGTTGCCTCGCCAAAGCCAGTGCGAATCATTGAACTAGATTCAATTCGCTCGCTGCTTGAAAGTGGTTCGATCGTCATCGCTGCCGGCGGTGGAGGGATCCCCGTCGTCGTTGATGAAGAAGGCTACCTCCACGGGAAAGAAGCCGTCATCGATAAAGACTTAGCTGCCGCCCTCTTAGCCAAAGAGCTCAACGCTGATTTGTTTGTTATTTCAACGGCGGTTGAGAAAGTCTTCCTAAACTGGGGAAAGCCCAACCAGAAGAGTCTTGATACGATTACCACTACCGAAGCGAAAGAGTACATCGCCGAAGGGCACTTCGCCCCTGGTTCGATGCTACCCAAGGTTGAAGCGATCGTTGACTTTGTTGAGACAACAAAGACGATGGGTATGATCACCGACCCAGCAAACATCTATGGCGCGCTCTATCGCGATAAGGGGACGAAGATTGTCAACGGCTAAGAAAAAATTCTTCCCCGACCTCAAGTCGTTCATCGTCTCATCGGTGGTGATTATCGTCCTCATCGCGTTCGCCGTCTTAGTGACGGATTACAACAACGTTCGGCGCCTTTACCGCTACAGTGTTGAAGCAGAGGTGGCAAAAGAGGCGTGCTATGAGATTATCGACCAGCGCGTTGGGTATACCAAGGCATTAATACGCATCATCGATGGAAATCTTGATACTGCGTCGCTTGAGAACCTCGTTGCCCAATGGAATACAGATAGTGATATTACTTCAGCAAGCCGGCTGTACGTGGATCTTGATGAAGCGCTTGAACACCTTCAGCGCGCTGCAATTGATTCAGACCACTATCCCGCCTACTCACCATACTTTGATCAGATCTTCATCTTAGAGCTCCAGCTCATCGATGAGGCGGCTCGGTATGAAGAGCGGGCGAGCTTCTATAACAACCAAAAGCGCGGGTTTCCCGCGCTCTTGGTAGCAAAACGACATGATCTTGAAGACTTACTTCTCTTTGACTTTGCCTCGAGCCTCAAAGGCCGCCCGTGAGAGGTAGATTGGAAGAAGCAAGGCGATAAAGAGAGTAGAGTTTTGATAGAACGGCGCGTGTAAGACTGCTAAGCCGAGAAGAACAATCATCGAACCAAGACCAAAGAGCAGGGTCTTGGTTTGTTTTTTGGGTTTAAACGCCGTGATAAAGAGCAGGGGATTAATAAAGAGTAAGTTCAAGTTCCAATACGTCACATCCATATTCGTTCCAACCGCCATCACTAAGAGCAGGGTCCCGAGGAGGGCTAAGGCGATAAAGATTATTGCATAGATCAGCGAGGCTACGCGGGGGAGGTAAAGGCCAAGTAGAATCAGCAGCATCGCTGCGATCAGGCCGACGAAAAGAAGCGTGTCAGCACGTAAGAAGTTGATGAGGGTGGTTTTCTGCACCCCTTGGCTAAGGACGGTGTTATTCACCCCGAGGCCTTGGCCGTTGCTCATCGTGAAATCGAGGACGGCTTGGTGGAGAACCTCTGGAAGGTACATCTCATCCCACAGCGTTGTTTGGTAATCGATCTTCCAGCTTTGAAGGACGTTCAGCCCAAGGGCAAGGACGGGAAAGTGCGCCATGTACGGCAGGGCAGTCTCCCGGTGGCTCGTTCCCACTTGGCTCTGCGCCCAGCGCTTAAACTCACCGCCGGTGGCTTTATCTAAGATATCTCGGACCCGCGTTGCACAGTTATCATCGTAGAAGTGGTAGAGGTAGGTGCGCCCTTCAGGGCCAATCTCATTGTACAGGAAATCGATGAGGGCAAACTGGGCGCTGGGGCTTAGGTTTAAATCAACGACTTGGACGCTCCGTCCTTCAGCGATTGAATCCTCAATGCGCCACAAGGCATCACTGACGTAGACGCGGTAGTACATCTTCCCAAAGGCGAAGTTAGTGTAGAAGTCCTCTTGGGTATCATCAAAAATACCCCAGTCGTAGATGATCTGGCGACCATCACTTTGGGTGACGAGTAAGGCGGTGTGACCGAACCACGCATACAGCTCATCCCCAGGGCCAACTGTTAAGAGCTGCACCTTTGTTTGGGCGACCCAATCCTCTTGGTTTTGTGCCAAGGAGGGGCCAAAGTTTGCGTAGTAAAGCGACTCGATACTATCGTAGGGCTGCTCTAACTCAAGGGGGACAACTGAGAGGGCGAAGAGGTTGAGGGAAAGCAGTAAAACCGTTGTGATGCCAATCAATCGTTTCATGATTTGCAGTATAGCAGATGAATCCCCATCTTCCAACAGGTTGATTTTTTCTTTTCCACTCTTTACCCTTACGTAATGGAGCGCAATATTTCCTGTAAAGCCATCGTCTTGCACAGCCAAAAACAGTCAGAAATGAACCGCAAATTAACCCTTCTCTCTGGTGAGTTGGGGTTAATTGAGGCGATCAGTTACGGCTCAGCGAAATCGATGCGCGCCCCGAAAGCTGAGGTGTTTACCAACGCCAAACTCTACCTCTACTACAACCCAGTGCGTAATCACTACACCCTCAAAGACGTTGAGATCATTGAATCAAATGAAGGGCTGAAGAGCGATATTACCCTTACCTATAAAGGACTCTTTATGACCGAGCTCATCATGAAGACCCACGGTGGCGATTCTCAAGCGGAGTATGAACTCCTCGGAACAGCGCTCACCCTCTTGAGCCAGACCAATGGCGATTGGGTTCTCATTCAGTTTGTCTTTCGCCTCGCCGAGCTCTTGGGGCTACACACTGACTACGTCCACTGCCCAGTGTGCACCCGCCGCTATCGCGATGATGAGATTCTTTCATTTAACCACACCTTGCTCACTTCGTGCTGCTCTGGGTGTGGAAAGAGCGATTTGGTTCTCCCCCCGGGGGCGCGCCGCTACGTTACGGTCACTAAAGCCCTTGATTACGTCGATAGTCTTGGGGTAGTACTCAGTGAGAACGCCACTGCCCGAATAAAAGCGTACGCCCTTTCATACGCCCAAATCTTAGCCCAAGGGCCGCTGAAGACCCTACAAAGTGGCATCGTGTAAGAAGGATAGTAATAATGGATGACCGGATATGGGTAAAAGAACCCGTTGATCAAGCAACGATAAAACGCCTCTTAGAAGAGTTCAACCTCTCCCTCCTCCAAGCAACGATCTGTGCTCGGCGAAAGATTAGTGAGCCCGCAGCCTTAAAGTTCTTCTTAGAGCAAGAGTTCTCCTACTTACACAACCCCTTTTTGTTTGATGAGATGGAAGACGCCGTTGATCGGATCTTAGACGCCGCAAGTGAAGGGGAGCGGGTGCGAATCTTCGGCGACCGCGATGTCGATGGAATTACTTCAACGGCGCTCTTAGTTGAAGAGCTTCAAGGGTTAAAGATCGATGTTTCCTATTCCCTTCCCCAAGGTGATGAGCCGTACGGCCTTCTGCAGGCGGGAGTTGAGCAAGCGAGCCGGGATGGAGTGACTCTCATCATCACAGTGGACTGCGGAATTAGTAATGTTGAAGAGGTAGCCCTTGCCAATAGCCTTGGCATCGATGTCATCGTTCTTGACCACCACCTCGATGGAGATGAACTTCCCCCCGCCTTAGCGATCATTGATCCAAAGATGAAGGGTAGTGATTACCCCTTTGAACACTTAGCGGGAGTCGCTGTTGTTGCAAAGGTAATTTGGGCACTTCGCTTCGCTCAAATCGAGCTTTACCGCCAAGAGATGATTCTCCTTCACGCCCAACCGGGAAATGATACGGTAATCATCCAAGCATTAAAGGTGAATAACCTCTTAATCACCGACCAAATTATTGAAGAGATAAACCCTGGTATCCTCACTGCCGAACGAAGCAAAGCCCTTGAGTTTCTCTCTTGTGGTCTACCAATATTCGTCCTCGATGCGAGTGCCGAGCGCGCCCAGTTGCGTAAAGCGTTTGGCAAGAGCGTTGATATTCACCTCTACGACCTTCGCAGTGATTTTGAAGCGGTCCTTCCCCCAGTAAAGGGGCGGGGGCTCTTTGCCCTTACCCAGCTTAGCCGCGCCGCTCGCTATACGAAAGGCGGGCGCGATGAGCTGATGGTCCTCTTCTCCCTCTTCTCGGCGTTTGTCTTAAAGAAACACCCAAGCCTCGATAAGGAGTATGAAACGCTTCTCGACTTGGTAGCGATCGGAACGATTGGTGATTTAATGGAAGTCCGCGATGAGAACGTCCTGCTTGTTCGCCGCGGCTTACTTCGCTTAAGTGAGCAGCCCCGAGCTAGCCTCGTTCCCTTCCTCGCCTCTTTAGGGATTTTAAACAAGCGAATCAGTTCAACAGATATCTCGTGGAAGATCGCTCCACCCATTAACGCAACGGGGCGCCTAGGGATTCCTGATGTCGCCTTAAAGATGCTCTTATCGACAGAGATGAGTGAAACTGAAGCGCTCGCTAGTGAGGTGATGAAGCTCAACAGTGAACGCCAGCGCCTCAGTGAAGAAGTTTGGTCAATTGTTCAACCAAAAGCTCAGGAGAGCTTTGAACAAAGCGGTTCAAAGATCGTCATCGTCCAAGACGAGCACATTGAAATGGGGATTGCTGGATCGCTTGCCTCCCGCTTAGTCAAAGCGTTTAACGTCCCCGCCCTCGTTCTTTCAGCGAGTCATGATGGGCGGATTAAAGGTTCGATGCGCGCTAATGATGGGACGATTCACACCCGGGACTTCCTGAACCACTTCCACGAAGCGTCCGATTACTTCATGTACTTTGGCGGACACGCCAACGCTGCGGGCTTTACGATGGAGGAGGGGCGACTGAAAGAATTTTTAGTCGCGCTTAATGACTATGTTGATGAGATCGATTGCCCCGAAGAAGTCGTTAAAGAGTTCATCATCGATGCTTTAATCAGCGAAGAGAATATGACGCCAGATTTAATGAAGCTCGTTGAGTTCTTTGAGCCGTACGGGGAGGGGAACCGACCCCTACTCTTTGAGATTCAAAGAGCAGTTGTTGAAGAGATTCAATACATGAACAACAACCAAGGCGGTGACCGCCACCTTAAGCTCACCCTTGCCTACGGTCAGTACCGCTGGCCGGCAGTGTATTGGAGCGCTTCACGCTTAGTTGGCAGCGTCTTTGATAAGGGAACAGCAATCGACGTGCTCTTCCGCCTTGGGCGCAACTACTTCAAAGGCAATGAAACCCTTCAACTCACCATTGTCGATCTCAAGGCGAGTGTTTAAGAGAGTAAGCCCATCTCGGTGCCAATCTTTGTAAACGCCATAGCCGCTCGATGGATATCCGCTTCGGTGTGCGCGGCTGAAAGCTGGACTCGAATACGCGCCTTGTTTTTTGGAACAACGGGGAAGGAGAAGCCGATGACGTAGATTCCCTCCTCAAGGAGGCGATCGGCGAGCTCTACCGCTTTTTTCTCATCGTAGACCATCACCGCAACGATCGCAGTTTCTGCTGTAATCAAATCAAAGCCCGCTTTTTCCATGAGGGACCTAAAGAGCTGAGCGTTCTCAAGCGTTCGATGGCGAAGACTCTGATCATTACTCAAAATCTCAAGGACTTTTAACGTCCCCCCACAGATCGCTGGGGCGAGGGTGTTGGAGAAGAGGTAGGGCCTCGCTCGTTGGCGGTAGAGGTCGATGAGGAGTTTGTGTCCCGTGATACATCCGCCACTTGCTCCGCCACACGCTTTACCAAACGTTGTGGTTATGAGGTCTACTCGCCCTTCAACCCCACAGAGCTCAACACTTCCCCGCCCGTGCTTTCCTAAGTAGCCTGTAGCGTGACTATCATCAACGGCAACGAGGGCGTCATACTGCTCAGCTAAGGCACAGATTTCTTTTAATTTTGCTACATCACCATCCATAGAGAAGACTCCATCGGTGACGATCAGGCGCCGTCTCTTTGATTGGCTCTTCTGTAAGCACGCTTTTAGCTCTCCCATATCGCTGTG
>JBBADN010000068.1:0-6649 GCA_041656455.1 Sphaerochaeta sp.
GGAAAGCCCCTGTAGGAGAGTGGCTTCGGGATATTGAAGCAACTCGAAATGAAAACGCTGAGCGTAAAAAGAAAAAGAAGGAATGAGCTAACTCTCCTTCTCCGCTCTTTGGAGTATACCAACACTTCTGACTTATCAGGTATACTCGGGCAGTGAGCACATATTTTGTCTACGGAGAAAAAGAACTCGGCCACCTTCGGCGCAATGATCCTATCTTAGGTTCAGCCATTGACCGCATTGGAATGATTACCCGGGCAATTGAACCTGACTTCTTCACTTCGATTACCCGCTCAATAATCGGCCAACAGATTTCAACCAAAGCCCAAAACTCAATCTTTGAGCGCCTTAATGACATGGTAGGAACATTAATTCCTTCGGCAATCGCTCACTTATCGATTGAGGAACTACAGAGCGTTGGAATGACTTTTCGTAAGGCGGAGTACATTCAAGGAATTGCATATAAAATGGTAAGCGGCGAATTAGATCCTACTTCTTTTTCGACGCTGAATGATGATGAAGTGATTAAAGAGCTCGTTACCCTCAAAGGCATTGGGGTGTGGACCTCTGAGATGATCCTCATCTTCTGTCTTCAGCGCCCCGATGTTGTAAGCTACGGAGACTTAGCGATAATTCGCGGAATGAAGATGTTATACGGCTTAGAAACAATCACAAAGAAAGAATTTGACGCGATTCGATCGCGCTTTTCGCCGTATGGCTCGATCGCATCGCTCTACATTTGGGCGGTTGCAGGGGGCAGACTACCTCCACTGGACTGAATCCACAAACTTCGATAAGCTGAATTTCATATTCATCTTCTGCATAATCATGCAAACTCGGGGTTTTGAACTATGGATGGTCAACAGAAAACAAAGGAAGCGCTCAAAGCCCAAGAGCTCTTGGAAGAAAAAGAAGCCGATAGTAAGCTCAGATCCTACCCAGGTTTTGTTGGGCACACGGTCACAGTTCTCTTCATCATTTGGTCACTATTCCAAATCTATGCCAACACGATCGGTATGATCGACGCGATGCGCCTGCGGACATACCACCTTCTGTTTCTCCTACTCTTCACCTTCCTGTTATTTCCCACCTATAAAGGGGAATCCCTCCAGCGCAATGCTCCCCCGATTTGGGACTTCGTCCTCTTAGGTCTAACCTTCTTTGCAATAGGCTACCTCCTTCTTTATTACACCACCATCGCCAAGCGGGGTGGATATTTACAGAAAAATGATTTGATCGTCGCTTTTATTACCCTCCTCGTTATTTTTGAAGCAGCACGCCGGGCGTGTCGCTCGTTGATGTACCTTGGTCTCATCTTCCTTCTTTATAACTTCCTCGGTCGCTTTATTCCTGGGGACTTAGGCCACGTTGGCTTTAGCCTCAAGCGTGTCCTCAGTCACATGGTCTGGGGAAGTCAAGGAATCTTTGGTGTTGGAATTGGAGTCAGTGCAACGTACATCTTCCTCTTCGTCCTCTTTGGGGCGTATTTAAAGTACTCAGGTTTCAGCCAATTCATTAACGACATCTCTTTAACCCTCGTTGGCCGATCAGCAGGCGGACCGGCGAAAGTCGCTGTGATCGCTAGTGCCTTCATGGGCATGATTAACGGCAGTGCCATCGCTAACGTCGCCACGACAGGGACAATTACCATCCCGATGATGAAGAAGACGGGGTATAAGAAAGAGTTCGCCGCTGCTGTTGAAGCAGTTGCTTCAACGGGTGGGCAGTTCACCCCGCCGATTATGGGGGCCGTTGGCTTTGTCATGGCGGAGTTCATGGGTGTCTCCTACACGAAGGTCTTAGTCGCAGCTGCGATTCCCGCCTTCCTCTACTACCTCACCCTCCTCTTTGCTGTTCACTTTGAAGCGAAGCGCCTCGGTCTCTCTGGCTTAAGCAAAGAAAACATTCCTGATGCCCTTCTCGTCCTAAAGAACCAAGGTCACCTCCTCATCCCCCTTGTCGTCCTGCTTGTTCTTCTCGCAGTTGGCTACACCCCCCTCTTTGCTGCAGTCGTTGCAATCTTTGCGACTGTTGGAGCGTCTTGGCTGCGAAAAGAGACACGGATGGATTGGAAGACAATCGTTGCCGCAACCGTTGAAGGGGCTCGCTCCTCCATTACCGTAGGAATGAGCTGTGCCATTATTGGAGTGATTATTGGAACGGTAAGCCTCACTGGCTTAGGCCTCAGCTTTGGCTTTGTTATCCTCAAAGTTGTTGGGGAAGGCCAACTCTTCTTCGGCGGCTTAATGGTCATGTTGATGAGTACGGTCTTAGGCATGGGAGTTCCTGGGGTTGCTGCGTACGTTATCGTCTCAGCAGTCAGTGTTCCAGTGTTAATTCAAACCGGCGTCAGCCCAATGGCTGCCCACATGTTCTGTTTGATTTACGCGTGTCTCTCTAACATCACCCCGCCGGTAGCGATGAGTAGCTACGTCGCCAGTGGAATTGCTGATTCCAATCAAACAAAGACCTCACTAATCGCCGTGAAGCTTGGATTGACGGGGTTCATCCTCCCCTTCTTCTTCCTCGATAACCCCGTCTTGCTCATCGGCTCTAGTGCCAGCGTTCCCATCCTTCTGACGATCCGGGCAATTCTCACCTCCTCGATTGGAGCTATTGCCCTTTCGGCGGGCCTGCAGGGGTACCTTTTGAAAAACACCTCCCTGATCGAGCGCGGTCTCTTAATTATTAGCGGACTACTCTTTATCGCAACGGGCCTCACTACCGATGTGATCGCCTTGGTTATTCTTCTTAGTCTTATCATCCTCCAATATATCCAAACCCACCACCATAAGGAGCGTGTCGTATGAAAAAGCTTATTACGATTCTGTTACTGGTTCTCCTCATCACCCCACTCTTTGCAGCGGGAAGTGGAGAGAAAGCCCCCGCGAAAACGGTGATTAACTTCCCCACCGCGGCAACCACCGGTGCTGTCTACCCCCTCGGTGCAGCAATCGCCAACATGTGGAACAACAAAGTCCCCACTGTCCGAGCTTCTGCTCAAGCATCTGCCGGAGGAATTGAAAACCTCAACCTTATCGCCGATGGCGAAGCACAGATGGGTGTTGCTGTTACCTCGATCATGTATGAATCCTTTACCGGAACCGGCAGCTTTGAAGGGCGGGCGAACCCCAACCTTCGCGTCATGGTTGGCCTTTACTACAACCCCAACCAAGTCGTTGTCGCAAAGAACTCCGGGATTAACTCCCTGAAAGACCTTGTTGGCAAGTCCTTTGCCAGCGGAGCCCCTGGTTCAACAACGGAAGTTGAAACGGCGATTCACCTCCAAGAGCTTGGCATTAACTACCCCGACGCCTTAAAGGTTCAGTACGTCGGGTTCACCGAAGCGATTGATTTGATGCGCAATAAGCAGATCGACGGAGCGTGGGTCATGGCGGGAATTCCAAACGCCGCGGTGACGGAGATGCTCTCCACCGCCGGTGGTAAGCTCGTCTCCTTTGAGCCAGAGTTGATCGACTCCCTCAATGCTCGCCTACCGTGGTATGGCCCCTACACGATTCCCGCAAACACCTACCCTGGTCAAACCGAAGACGTCTTAACAAGTGCCATTAAGATTACAATCTGCACCGACGCCCGCGTCAGTGATGATGTCATCTATGAGTTAACGAAGGCGTTCTGGGAGAACATCGATGAGTTAAAAGCAACGCAAGCCCCTCTTAAGTACACCACTATTGAAGAGACGGTTCTCGACCTCGCTGGGCTACCGATTCACGATGGAGCGGCGCGCTACTACAAAGAACGCGGCCTTCTTTAGTCCCTTCATCCCAGAACTTCGGTTCTGGGATTTCTTTTGCTCTTGACGGATCGCTTCCTATCGCCAATGCTCAAGGTATGAGTGACTTTTTCACTGACCTACAGCTAAGTGATGACCTAAAGCGTCAAGCCACCTACCTCGCCAACCGAATCGCTGGTGATCAGAGCCAGCATACGCTGATCGAAGGATTAACTGCTGCAATCACTGAGCGGGATCAAAACAAGGTTGGCCTCTTTCTCAATCAAGGCTTAAATGAGTACGGGCCAATCTACCCAATCGCAGCTCTTAATCGAACGTGGGAAACCATTACTTCGGTCTTCGAGGCTCTTGGGCTAAGCGAGGAAACTCGCCTAAACACCCTCAGTGATATCCGTCTGTGGATCGACCACCACCGCACGACGAATAACGGAGAGAGTGGCCTCTCTCGAGTCTTTTGGGTCAACCGCCTGATTACCGCCCGAATCATTCAATTTGGCCGGCTCCAATTTGAAGAGCGGAGCTTCCCCTACCACGTGACGCTCTATCAACAGGATGATCACTCATATGGCGCCCTACTGAATGAAGGCCACCGAATCGATCGCGCCGGATACATCACCAACGATGAAGCAGCTACTACTCGCACCAGTGGTGAAGGCGAAATAATCGACCTTGAAACTGGGGCCGTTTTCACTCACACCAAAGAAAAAGCAACGATACTCCCCCTCTACAAAGAGGGTGATCAAGTCATCTTTGTCCACATCCCAGCTCTTGGGCCGTTAGAGCCAGCTTTGGTTGAGCAAAGTCTTGAAATGGCAGTGCAGTTCTTTGGAGAAAAAAAGCTCTACATCTGTACCTCGTGGCTCTTAGACCCCGCCTTAAAGATAGTCGTTGAAGAGACGAGTAACATTTGGCAATTCAACCAACGCTTTAAAAAACTTCCCGTCTGCTTCGATTACCCCCAAATCTTTGAGCGAGTCTTTGATACCAATAATGTAGAAGACGCTTTAGCATTTGAAGCGACAAGCACCTTACAGCGCAACGTTCAAAAAGCCCTACAGGCGGGAGTAACATTCCGTACAATGGGGGGATTCTTTTTCCGCTGACCTTGAAAAACTTCCCCCATCTTGGTACTACACCCATATGGGGACTCCATTAACAAATCTCGTTGATTCGCACTTTCACCTTCTCGCTATTGAAGCAAAGGGTATTGATTCAATCAATCTGCTCGCGACGATGGCTGACTTAGGATACTCGGGAATCGACATCGGCCTCGATGGCAACGACCTTGCCGCTCGAATTGAGTTAGCTGGAAATAATCCAGCGATTCACTACGCCACTGGCCTTGGCCCTTGGGCTGCCGATTGGGAAGATTGGAAGATTAAAGAAGCGTTACGTATTATTAAAGAGGACTTGGGGCGCTACCGGGTTTTGGCTGTTGGCGAAATTGGGTTAGATAACTACTGGAACTATGGTACGAAAGAACGCCAAGAGGCACTCTTTTTAGCCCAAGTTAATCTTGGTAAGCCAATCATCATCCACAACCGAGAGGCGGATGAACAGTTTATTCGCCTCCTTAGTGAACATACCTTTCCCTTTGGGGGAATCTTTCACTGCTTCAGTGGATCAGAAGCGTTAGCCCACCTAGCCCTTGAAAAAGGCTTCTACCTCTCTTTTGCAGGAAGCCTTACGTATAAGGGCAGTGATAATCTGAAGGCAATTTTAAAAACCATGCCGAAAGAGCGAATCTTATTAGAAACGGACAGCCCGTACCTCGCCCCAGTTCCTATGCGGGGAAAGAAGAACATCCCCCTCTATATTGAGCACCTCTATCGCTTTGTTGCCCAAGAGTTAACCCTCGATGTTGATGAGCTCATTTCCCTTGTTAATTCCAACTTCCAACGCTTTGCTACCATAGGCCAAGGTTGACCGAGTTTACGCGATTCGATACGATAATTATTGACTGATAAGATCAGATAAGGAGTAATTTATGACATCCTACAAGGACCTCGGATTGGTAAATTCCCGAGAAATGTTCGCCAAGGCGATCAAAGGCGGATACGCCATTCCAGCGTATAACTTCAATAACATGGAACAGCTCCAAGCAATTATCCAAGCGTGCGTCGCAACAAAGAGCCCGGTTATTCTCCAAGTCTCCAAGGGAGCACGGGACTATGCAAACATCAACCTGCTGCGCAACATGGCCCGCGGTGCTGGCGAATACGCCCGTGAGCTTGGCTACGACATTCCCATCGTCCTCCACTTAGACCACGGCGATAGCTTTGAAACGTGTAAAGATTGTATCGACAATGGCTTCTCTTCCGTCATGATCGACGGATCGCACCTTCCCTATGAAGAGAACGTAGCGGTAACAAAGAAAGTCGTTGAGTACGCCCACAAGTTCGACGTAACAGTTGAAGGTGAGCTCGGCATTCTCGCCGGAATCGAAGATGACGTTGTTGCTGAGAAGTCCCACTACACTAAGCCCGAAGAAGTCGTTGACTTCGTCACCCGCACCGGTGTTGATTCTTTAGCAATTTCCATTGGAACAAGCCACGGGGCAAACAAGTTTGATCCCGCCCATTGTACCGTCAATGAAGAGGGCGTGCTCATTCCCCCACCGCTCCGCTTTGATATTCTTCAGGAGATTGAAGAGCAGCTTCCTGGCTTCCCAATCGTTCTTCACGGTTCTTCTTCCGTACCTCAAGAGTACGTTCAGAAGATCCTTAAGTACGGTGGAAAGCTCAAAGACTCCGTTGGAATTCCTGAAGAGCAACTGCGCAAAGCAGCACAAAGCGCTGTGTGTAAGATTAACATCGACAGCGATGGCCGCTTAGCGATGACCGCTGTCATCCGCGAAGTCTTCCACGAAAAACCCGGTGAATTTGACCCACGCAAGTA
>JBBADN010000069.1:0-6643 GCA_041656455.1 Sphaerochaeta sp.
ATCAATTCCGAGTTCAGCTTTCTTGGAATCAAGAATCTGGAGAGCTCGTTCATACGCCCCGCGCGTGGTAAGCGTTGCAGGATCAATTCCAGCTTTCGCTAAAATTTCAGCGTTGTACGCTAAGCCATACCCTTCAATGGCGATCGGGAATCCATACACTTTTCCATCGACCTTGAAGGCGAGATCAGTGTCCGCTACCCAACTTTGGTCACTGAGATCAGCGATATACTCTTTCCAAATGTCATACCCACCGCGGCCTTCGATAACAAAGATATCGGGTACTTCATCCGCTTGGGCTTTCGCTTTTAAAGCCCCACCGTAGTCAGCACCACCACCGAGGGTTTCCACCTTTACCGTTACGCCTGGGGTAGCTGCCGAGTATTTAGCTGCATACCCATCAATAGCGTCTTTAATCTCAACTTTTAGCTGAAACAAGTTGACAACGGTGTCTTTCGAAGCTTCCTTGGCACCGCCTGCAAACACAGAACCAGCAGCCAAGACGACCATGAGGCCGATTGCCATCATGCTCATTAATACTTTCCGCATGTTTCTGTTCCTCCTTTGTGAACTGGTGCTACGTTTGCTTCCAATTGTTTGGAAGGTGTTACGTAACACTATGGTAGTGTATATCAAGCTATAATGATATGTCAATGAAAAAAACCTCGACAAAACCACAGATATGTTCTTTTTGTTGTAGCTAATAGGGCAATAAATTCACACATAGAGAATTTTATTACAGAGTTGTAGAAAATCCATACGCCTGTGTGATTATTTAAACATGTCCACTGATCACTCCTCTTTTTCTACAATGAAACAAGATCATCACCACCAGCGGTGGTGGGATACCTGCAAGGTGGGAGCTATATACTGGACGGTACAACTTTCTGCATAGGAGCTGGAGGCCATTGGAGCCCTTTGATGATTTGGCCTCTCAGACTGTAACCCCTTACCGACCAATCAATCCTAGGGTTTTAAGGAAATTGTTGTTCAGAGCCTCGATGCTGAGAACCCTCTGAAACTCTGCCTCCAATTCTTTGAAGTTCAGATCCTGTTTGCTTGCCGGCAGTTCTTCGTATACGAGTACGCAACCTTGGAGAACCAACACTCTCAATTGTGCGGCATCTACACGTGGAGAGATACCGTCATTGATGGCGTGCTCGACCTCAAGCATCAACTGCTATACGTTCTCAACACCAAGGACGGTACGGTTATCCTTGATGGGGAAGATAATCTCGCCATTACGATAGTTGGGAAAAGCCGATACTGGTTCGATGCAGGCTTGGATTGCTTCTCACACACTCCGCTGCAATGCCAATGTTATGAGCTTCTCAGTCCAATCAGCCATAAAGAGAGGGATATTGAGCACATCTCCATCGAGTTTCAGATTCCGTAAGGAATACCGAATTCTCAAACCAAAATCATTGTTATGGATGCGCTTGATGGCTTTCAACGAAGGACTGGAGATATTAGCGTCTACTTTTACTTCGATAGGGATGATATGATTCTTATGTTGGAGAAGGAAGTCGACCTCATATCGATTGTCACTACTGGTCCAGTATCGCAAAGGGACAGGAAACGCTGCGGTCAATGCTTGTAAAATATAATTCTCAACAAATGCCCCCTTGAATTCAGTAAACACTTGTGTTGGATGGAGGAATGATGAGATATCCAGTTGAGCCAGTCTCCTCAACAAAGCAACATCGGCTGCATACACTTTAAAAGCAGACAAATCCTCATATGCCGATAAAGGAAAAGCAGGCTTGGTACAACGAGATACCTTGGTAACAACATCAGCTGAAACCAACCAGTGAAGTGCATTCTCATACTCCCTTGCTCTCGCTCCTTGTTTCACGAGTTGGTACAAGAATTTTTTGTTTTCTCTCGCTAGTTGGGAAGGAAGCGAATGCCAGATATGCATCAGTTTTGGATACTCCCTTGGCTCTGGATGTTTTGCAAAATCCCGTTCGTAGGCTTGGATGATCGACCATAAGATCCCGTCTATCTGCCCACTTTGTTTCTCGTTCACCCATCGGTCCATGGCTTCAGGCATCCCGCCAATCAGAAAATATTTTTTTAAGTTATCAACTAAAGGATTGAAGAACGCATCAGGAATTTGATCGAGATCATCTTTCGCATCCAGATATGCAATCAAATTCTTCTCATCCTCTGCACCCAGCATTTCCCTAAACGTAAGAGGCAGGATTTTTAAAAAATCAACTTGGCCGACCGGAAAGGAAGAGCTCTTCGCCAAAGCCACCCCCAGCAACGACCCGGCACAGGCAACATGATATCCCTTTCCATTTTCATGGAAATATTTCAACGAGTTCAATACTTCAGGAGCATCCTGGATTTCGTCAAACACTATGAGCGTCGAGCCTTCTGTAATTGGAAAGCCGATGGCAAACTGAAGATTACTCAAAATCCTCGTTATGTCCTTGGTCGATGAAAAGAATTGTCGATATTCTGGATGTTCTTCAAAGTTGAAGAGGGCAACCTGGTCATAGTACCTCTTACCAAATTCCTTGAGTAGCCAAGTTTTTCCTACTTGGCGAATACCTTGGAGAAGCAGTGGTTTTCGGTACGGAGACTCTTTCCAAGCTACCAAATCCTGCATTGCATTTCTTTCCATTCTTCCTTTCCTCTCTTTTGATTCAGTATAGAAGCAAATCGTAAACCAGTCAAAATTAATCACATAATACCTATATATTATGTGAGTTTCATCACACTTTATGCAATTTTTTTGTGAAATACCGGTTGTTTCATCCATATATAATACTTTTGCTAGTAGTCTGAAGGGTATGCTAGGTGGAGTGTCAGATTATTGGCAGAAAAGATGGTTGAACTGGGATATATAGATGAGATATCGGCCATGACAGTGTCTCGAACGCTAAAAAAACTGGACATGATCTCACCGTAATGCATATTGGTGCATCACAAGCAGAGAAGACGACAAATTCGTAGCCTAGATGTGTATGAGCTCGGATACACGTTGTCTGTATGGACGAAAAGCCATATCAGCTCAGCGCACCTACCCATGAAACCAGAATGCGACTAGAAAACAGATTCAAAATACAACCGCTGATTGAGCGTACCAGCTCAAGTTTTTCGTGAATGACCTCATTGGGACAGTATATTAGTTGACAATGCCAACACCCACGATTGCTGAGATTGGGGTTACAACAATCACAAGGCATGCTATACTCAAAGTGGCTTGCGCCTGGGAGGTATCTCTTGATTCCACGTGACTTCAGAATTTCTGTGGACCCGTACTGACCTCGATTTCTTCCCCCCGCTCTTCGTATCAACAACCAAGCTTAATGAGCTCTACCAAGAGGCTACTGAATTAGCGTATCGCTACAACGAAAAGGTCCGAGCTAAAGGTGGAAATGATTATATTTCCAGTGGAAAGCTCCACGCCGTAGCGGTTCTTCACCAGCTCTACCAAAGCGTTCTTTCCAACTACCTCAGTGTCAATGAACCAGATTTCTTCAGTCGGCTTGGCAACCTCGTAAGCAAAAACCACGACGTTGAAGAGGTCCTTACCTTCTATATGAAGGAGTTTCCCTCCCCCCTTCTTGTTTCCAACACCTACCCCGTTGAGTTTCACTACCTTGAATCACTAAGGGGATACTTCATCCACCAAGTGATGGAGGAAAATCCCGCCCTTATCATTGCCGCTAAGCCGCTCTTAAGCCCCGAAGGCTTATTCTTCCCCAGCGCCCACCAAGCGCTCACCGCCTTAATGGGTGGGTATGTCCAAAAGGCAGCACGGAATAACGATGAAGACCTCTTCTCATTCCTCACCCGTCCTGCCCGTCTCTACCCTGATTCCCTACTTGACCAGATTCGCTACATCCTCGAGCACTGGGCCGACTTAATTGATAGTGAATTAAAACGCCTTTTACTGCGGGCAATTGACTTTGTCCAAGAGGAAGAGAAGCCTCACTTCCCCCCAGGACCTCCCGCTCCGATGCCTGTTGTCGATTACTCTCTCTTCGATAGTGAGTATGAGGCGTTCACCGCGGACCGCAACTGGATGCCCAACGTGGTGATGATCGCCAAGTCCACTTTAGTGTGGCTCGATCAACTAACGAAGGAGTACGGCTACCCAATAGACACCCTCGATAAGATCCCAGAGCGAGAGATTCAGCTCCTTTCGGAGCGAGGCTTCACCGCCCTTTGGCTCATCGGCCTTTGGGAGCGATCTAGTGCGAGTAAGATGATCAAGAATCTTGCGGGGAACCCCGACGCTGAAGCATCAGCATACTCCTTGAAGAACTACGAAATCGCCTCCCTCATCGGTGGGTGGAGCGCCCTCGATTCACTGCGCCAACTCTGCTCAAAGTACGGAGTACGCCTCGCCAGTGACATGGTTCCCAACCATACTGGAATCGACAGTGATTGGGTGATGGATAACCCCGACCTCTTCATCAAGCAAAGCTACCCTCCCTTCCCCTCGTATACGTACAACGGACCAAACCTCTCCAACAACCCCCACGTTGAGATTAAGCTCGAAGATCACTACTTCGACCGCAGTGACGCTGCCGTCACCTTCCAGCGCCGTGATCTGAACACTGGCGAGACGTGTTACATCTTCCACGGAAACGATGGGACCTCAATGCCGTGGAATGATACCGCCCAACTCGACTTTCTTAACCCCGCTACCCGCGAAGCAGTCTACCAACAGATCAAACACGTGGCAGCGAACTTCCCCGTCATCCGCTTCGATGCAGCGATGACCCTCGCAAAGAAACACATCCAACGTCTTTGGTACCCTCGCCCCGGCGACGGAGGTGATATCGCCGGGCGGGCTGTTCACTCCCTCGATGACCAAGCATTCCACCGCCTCATTCCCACGGAGTTCTGGCGGGAAGTTGTTGATCGAATCAATGAAGAGCTCCCTGATACCCTCCTCCTTGCTGAAGCGTTCTGGATGATGGAGGGGTACTTTGTTCGGACCCTTGGGATGCACCGCGTCTACAACAGCGCGTTCATGAACATGCTGAAGAACCAAGAGAACCATAAGTACCGTGAAACGATTAAAAACACCCTCGCGTATGAACCCGAAATCCTTAAACGTTTTGTAAACTTCATGAACAACCCCGATGAAGAGACGGCGATCGCCCAATTTGGTGATGGGGATAAGTACTTTGGTGTCGCGACCCTCCTCGCCACGATGCCTGGCCTTCCGATGATCGGCCACGGCCAAGTTGAAGGCTTCCGGGAGAAGTACGGAATGGAGTACCGCCGCGCCTACTGGGATGAGACGGCGAACCAACACTTAGTCAGTGAACACTATAAGCGAATCTTCCCCCTTTTAAAGAAGCGCTACCTCTATAGTGGAGTCGACTACTTTGAGCTCTTTGACTTAGTCCACGATGGCCACGTCCATGAATCAGCGTTCTGCTACGTCAATGGTACTGAAGCGGAGCGCTCTTTAGTCCTCTACAACAACCAATACGAGATGGTTGAAGGAACGATTAAATACGCCAGTCCGAAGTTAATGAAGCAGGATGAAACGAAGCAGACGATTAGCATTACCCTCGCTGAAAGCTTAGGCCTTACTCTCAGCGGGCGCCGTTTTGTCATCTGGGATAACTTTAGCGATGGGCTTACCTACATGAAGCCTTCCTTAAACCTCTTTGATGATGGGCTGTGGGTCCACCTTTGGGGCTTTGAAACCCGAGTCTTTCTTAACATTCGCGAAGTTGAAGATAGTGACGGCGTCTACGCCGAGCTCTATAGCCGAATTGGCGATCAAGGGATTGCAAACTTCGATGAAGAGATCATGGCCCTTCGCCTTCGGCCGATTACCGAAGCGATGGAGAACCTTCGCTCGGAGCCCTTCTTCAACGTGCTCAATGCGATCTTTACCCGAAGTAGTGACTCCAAAGAAGAGCGAACCCTCCTTCTTTCCCTCGGTGAGGCGTACGCTCACCTTACCGAAGCGTATGACCTTCTCCACCCTCAAACCCAAAAGATCCTCGCCCATACTCCGAAGGATCCCGAGGTGAAGCGAATTATGGCGACTGTTAAGCGCCTTAATGAGCTCTTTAAAACAACGAACCTCTTCAGTCAAAGCCGAGTCCTCTTAGATGAGTTGCCCACGATTGTTAGCGCAGCATTCTTCCTCAAACCCTTTGTGAATACCCCACTCTGCATGGGTGATGCAATCGTCCTTGCTGATCACCTCCAACTGAACCGATTCTATGCAAATCACCTCGCTCAGGCCGGCTTTGAGGGTGATCAGCGGCGCAAAGCGTGCCAAGGAGGTGCCATTGCCCTCTGCGCCCACAACGTCTATGAAGCAGACCAGACGCCCCAACAAACCCTTGGGCGCCTCTTAGAAGAGCAGACAATTCGAACGTATGCGAAGGTCAATGAGTATCAAGGAGTAACGTGGTTTGACAAGGAAGGGATGCAAGAACTCATCTTCCTCAGCGCCCTCTCTATTGGGATGTACCACGAAGAGTTCGACCCCGTCTTCTACGTAAAGACCCTCTTTGATGCCCAGTTACACGCCTCATATCGCCTTAAGAGTCTCCTTGCAGAAGAGTAATCTTCGCTGGGTAAAGAACACAATAAACACCCTCTTACTCCTTGGGGATCATCCCCAAGGGTTAGCCGAGCGAGCTCTCTTTGC
>JBBADN010000070.1:0-6601 GCA_041656455.1 Sphaerochaeta sp.
ACCTGTATTGGCAATCTAACTGGGTATGAACGAGTTGTCGACCAAGTTGCTCGCCTCGCCTATGAAGCGGCGTTTCGCGATCCGCGCTTCGATGGGGTAACAAAAGAAGAACTTGCAGACCTCCACATTGAAATCTCCCTCCTCACCGAAGCAAAACCAATTCCCTCCTACCGAGATATTCGCTATGGGATCGATGGAATCATCTTAATGAATACCCACCACCGCGCCGTCTTTCTTCCCCACGTTGGCCAAGAGCAAGGGTGGGATCTTGAAACGACGTTAAAGCACCTTAGTAGGAAAGCGGGGTTAGCGGATGATGGATACCGAGACCCTGCTACCCACTTTGAAGTCTTTCAAGCGGAGGTCTTTGGTGAGGATGAAGCATGAGTGTTCGGTGTGATTTCTGCTATCGAGAGTGTCTCCTTGGTGAAGGGCAGCGGGGGGTGTGCCACATCCGCGTTAATCGCGGAGGGACGATTATTACCGAGAACTACGGAGAAGTTGTTGCCTTTGGCGTCGATCCCATTGAAAAGAAGCCGCTGTACCACTTCCTCCCGGGCTCTAACACCCTCAGCGTCGCCCTCTTTGGGTGTAACCTCTTCTGCTCTTTCTGCCAAAACTACACAATCAGTCAACACGAGTACTATCACCATCGACCGAGCCAAGTAATTACCCCAAAACAGCTCGTCAGCAAAGCAAAAGCACTGAACTCCTCCATCTCCTTCACCTACAGTGAACCGATCGTCTGGCAAGACTACCTCCTCGATGTTGCAGCATTAGCAAAAGAAGCTGGTCTTCCAACAATCCTCGTCTCCAGTGGAACCTTCTCAGAGGCGTCATTAACACGAATCCTGCCCTTTATCGATGCCTATTCTATCGACTTAAAAGGTGATGAGGCGTTTTATAAGAAGTACTGTAAAGCCTCCGCCAAAGCGGTGACTAAGAGCATCCAGGCGATCGCCAAGGCAGAAAAGACCTTGGAAGTTACAACCTTGCTCATCGAAGGGGAGCACACCCTTGGCGATGTGCACGCCCTTGGATCCCTGCTTTCTGATATGGGGGTGAGGGTGTGGCACCTCAGTCGCTACCACCCTGCGTATACGCTCACCCTCCCAGCAACGAGTGAAGCGTTTCTTCGCGAAGCGCTAGCGGTAGCCCATCGCTCTACTATCCCCCACATCTACGGAGGGAACTCTCGCCAAGATCAAGATACGTACTGCCCAGTGTGTAACGCCCTGGTAATATCCCGTTCTAACGGAAGGATTCACTCCCACTTATCCGAAGGGAGGTGTCACTGTTCCCATCCGATCTACGGCTCATTTGTGTGACACTGCAGGCAAGATTTGCTATAGTGTCCCCAGGAGAAAATTGATGATAGATCGATATTTACAGCGAGCCCACGAACTACGGGCAAAGCAGTACAACTGCGCCCAAAGTGTGGCGTGCGCCTTTAGTGAAGAAGTTGGATTAGAGGAAGAACTCCTCTTTCAAATTATGGAAGGCTTTGGTGGGGGAATGGGCAGCCACGAAGCGACGTGTGGGGCACTCAGTGGTGCGACTGCGATCATCAGCATGCTGACGAGCACGGGTAGAATTGAAGCGAACACGAAAGCACTCACCTACGAGCGAGTCGCCAACGCTGTTGAGAAATTCAAAGAAAAAGCAACAAGCTTAGTGTGCCGCGAAATCCTCGGTGAGGATGATGGAATCGTCTTACTTGGATGTGAGGCGTGTATCGATGAGGCAGTCATCATCGTCGCTGACTTCCTGAAGGACCTTCGGAGATGAGCTCCTACCCTGGGCGAATCATTTGCTGTGGCCTCGATCATGATCGCCAGCCACTAGCACTCTACGCCCTTACGGCGCGCTCGCACGCAAGCAAAGCGCGAAGGCTTACCATTAAAAAAGGAGCGCTCTGGGTTGAGCCCACTGACTCCGCTCTCGGTGGGGACCCAGAGCTGCTCTACTACCGCTGTGCGTTCATCGATGGAGACACTATCTTCATCGCCAATGGGCGGCATAGTGAACACCTTAGTGAGAGTACTTCACTAGAAGAGGCGTTGGAAAGCGAGAGCTATGAACCCGATGAGCCGATCTACACCCCGCGAATTGCAGCGGCATTTAATCTTGAAACAATGAGCTATCACTTCGCATCCCTTAGCCGCAGCTCTGATGGCTCAACAACGCGCTCATACTATCACTACGATGATCTAAAGGCGGGATTCGCCCACCAAATTCAAACGTATAGCGGGACTTCTGAGGCGATTTCCCCCTTTGTGGGCCCCCCGATTGAAGTAACTATTCCCCGCACCTTCATCGCCCAAACACTCTTTGATCACCTTGATCCTGATCTTCGCATCGCCTTAGCAGTGATTCGTCCCTCAGGATATGAGATACTACACACTATCGGAGGATGATATGGAAGGAATTAATCTGAAGTACGGGTGTAACCCTAACCAAGGCCAAGCAGCGCTGTTAATGGAAAGCGGAGCGATGCCGCTGCACGTACTCAACGGTGAAGCGGGCTTCATTAACCTCTTAGACGCCCTCAATGCGTGGCAGCTCGTTAACGAGCTGACGAACATAACTTCATTTCCCAGTGCAACGTCATTTAAACACGTCTCGCCAGCGGGTGTTGGCCTCGCCTATGATTTAACTGAGGACGAAGTTCGCGTCTTCGATGCTCCGAAGAATCTCTCCCCACTAGCAACAGCGTACCTCCGCTCACGCAACAGTGACCCCCTTGCCTCCTATGGAGACATCGTTGCCCTTAGCGGGGAGTGTGATGAATCCGTTGCCGAGCTCTTAAAGCGGGAGGTCAGTGATGGGGTCATCGCCCCAGCCTTTAGCCCCAAAGCCCTCTCCATCCTCAAGCAGAAAAAGGGTGGGCGGTATTTGATCATGCAAATAGACCCGAGCTTTGAGCCCGCGTTAATGGAGCGCCGAACCCTCTATGGGATGACCCTTACCCAAGAGCGCAACATCATCGAGCTCGATGCATCACTGTTAACCAATATCGTCACGGCTAAAAACACTCTCCCACCTTCAGTAGTAATTGACCTCCTTCTTGGCCTCATCACCCTCAAGTACACGCAATCCAACTCCGTCTGCTTCTCAAAGAATGGCCAGGCCCTTGGAATTGGGGCAGGCCAGCAGTCGCGTATAGCGTGTACCCGCCTCGCTGGTGATAAGGCGGACCTCTTCCACCTGCGCTTCCACCCAAAGCTCCAAGAGTATAAGAGAGACGCGAAGATGAGCCGCCAAGCGTGGAATATCGCCTTAGAGGAGGGGATGCGAAACTACACGATCCTCACCCAAGAGGAGCAAGATGAGTACCTCTCTACGATCGACGGGGTGAGTTTGACTAGTGATGCGTTCTTCCCCTTTAAAGATAATATCGACCGTGCCGCGAAGAGCGGGGTGCGCTACATCGCCCAAAGCGGCGGCTCAACGCGGGATGATGAGGTCATCGCTTCGTGTAATGAACACTCAATTGTGATGGCGTTGACCGGTGTTCGGCTCTTCCACCACTAGGGTGGGTCAACAAGAGTCCAAAATCGGGTCTTTATAGCCCTAGTGGGTCATTTTGATTCAATATGAGGGTTATTTCTCAGTTCTTTTCCTTGTTTCAAGAAGGAGGTACTGATTCCTGCTTCTTGGTATTCTGCCTAACATATTATAATATAACAAATTATATTTATATTAATAGAATAGCACACTCAATTGGCACGCCTTTTGCATCATAGGGGGTAGAACAACAATGCACGTGGAGGTGCCCTATGAAATATTATGTAACGTACAATCGAAACAACCCAGTCTCGAACTTTGAATCCCTCTTTAACGACCTGTGGGGCGATTGGGGCTCTAGCGCCGCAAAGATTCCCCCAGTGGACATCTATGAGACTGAGAAGACGTATGTGATCGAAGCTGAGCTCGCTGGCTACAGCCAAAACGAAGTGAGTGTGAACGTCGATAAGCACGTCTTAAAGATCTCCAGTGATAAAGAGAGCCTTAAGGATGTCGATGGAAAGAAGAACCTCGTTCGTGAGCGGATTTACCGCAAATTCGAGCGCTCCTTCAGCCTTCCCGAGGGAATCGATGAGTCGAAGATTGAAGGGGAGTTTAAGGATGGTGTCTTAACCCTCACTCTTCCCAAGAAGAAAGAAGTTCTTCCGAAGACGATCGAAGTGAAGATTAAATAAGAACTCAGGAAAAAGTACTTGCACACCTCAGGCAGCGGAACACGCTGCCTGTTCTATTTTTATTCAAGGATGATTAACGCAAGGAAGATGAGATCTTCACTTCCCTCATTGCGAATTGCGTGAGAGGCTCCACCGCCGGTGATCACCAAATCCCCTTTTTCAACGAACTTTTCCCCATCCGCCTCGGTTACAATTCCTTCGCCTTGGAGAATCCAGTAGTACTCCACCTCGCCACTGTGGGTGTGCTCACCAATTGAGGCACCCTTTTGGAGGGTAATGGTCGAAAAAAGGCGAGTGTGGGGCACTTCGCCACTATCCATTAAATAGGTGAAGGCCGCTTCACCTGCTCCTCCGCGCATCGCAACGCGGACTTCGTGCTTCATTTCATTCGCTTTTTTAATCATGAACTCAGTGTGTCACTGAAATGAAGGTTTGCCAAGATGAGGGTTGACAACACCCCTTACACTTCCAATACTAGTGTATCGAACAAGAAATGCAAATGTGTCATCTTAGGAGTTCTCGTGAATACAATAATCAGAAAAAAACAACTCTCAGCAGAAGTCTTTGAAATGGAGATCGAAGCGCCTGAAATTGCCGAAACGCGAAAAGCGGGGCAGTTCATTATTCTTCAGCTTGGCGGAGAGTTTGATGAGCGTATTCCCCTGACGATCGCCGATGCAAATCCTGAACGAGGAACGATTACCATTATCTTTCAAGCAGTTGGCGAGTCGACCCACCACATCGCCCGCCTCGAAGAAGGCGACTCTATTGAAAACCTCCTTGGTCCCTTGGGTAATCCGACCGATGTGCGCCACTACGGCCACGTAGTCTGCACCGGGGGAGGAATTGGAGCTGCTCCGCTCTTTCCCATCGTTGAGGCGATGAAGGCGGCGGGGAATAACGTTACCGTCATCCTCGGCTCGCGGACAAAAGAGCTTTTGATCATGGAAGAGAAGATGAAGGCTGTTGCTGATGAGGTAATCATCGTCACCGACGATGGATCGTACGGGACAAAGGCGCTCGTCACCGAACCGCTTAAAGAGCTCTGTGAACGGGAGCAAGTCGATTGCGTCGTTGCAATCGGCCCGCCGGTGATGATGAAGTTTGTCGCCCTTACGACGAAGCCCTTTGGTATCTACACGATCGTCAGCCTCAATACGATTATGATCGACGGAACAGGAATGTGCGGAGGCTGCCGCGTCACCGTTGATGGGCGAACCCGCTTTGTCTGCGTCAACGGACCAGAGTTCGATGGTCACCAAGTTGATTGGGATAACCTTCTCTTACGAATGGGCACGTACCGCAGTCAAGAACATGAAGCGCACCATCGCTGCCACATCGGCTTAGACATCAAAGAGGGAGAGGCGTAATGAACCATCCAAGCAAAGAAACTCTACACCACAGCGCTGAAGTGCTCCTTTCTGAGCTCCAAAAAAAAGAGCTCACGATCAAAGAGCGCAACCAAATCCCCCTTCAGGAGATGGCGAGTCAAGATCCCGCACTACGGACTCAGAACATGAATGAGGTTGCCCTTGGCTACTCCGAGGCCCAAGTGCGCGTTGAAGCGATGCGCTGCTTGCAGTGTAAAACAAAGCCGTGTATTAAAGGCTGTCCAGTTGGAATCGATATTCCCGCCTTCATCCTCCAAGCAGAGAAGGGTAACTACGCCAAAGCGGTTTCCATTATTAAAGAGTCGAGTCTCCTTCCTTCAATTTGTGGGCGGGTGTGTCCCCAGGAGTTGCAGTGCCAGATGTACTGCACCGTAGGGAAGTCCAAGAAGGATGTTGAGCAATCGGTATCGATTGGCCGCATCGAGCGCTTTGTCGCCGACTACACCCGCGAGCACGGCCTTGATGAAGTGCCGGCAGTTGGAAAGGATAGCGGCAAATCTGTTGCCATTGTCGGCAGCGGCCCAGCAAGTCTTTCTGCCGCAGCGGACCTTCGCCGCGAAGGCCACCGGGTGGTGATCTTCGAAGCACTTCATAAAGCGGGTGGGGTGTTGGTGTATGGAATCCCTGAGTTCCGCCTGCCCAAAGAGATCGTCCAGCACGAGCTCGATATCCTCCTGAAGATGGGTGTTGAACTGCGAATGAACTACTTAGTCGGAAAGACTAGGACCGTTGACGAACTCTTTGATAAGGATGGCTTTGATGCAATCTTTATCGGTAGTGGCGCGGGTCTTCCCCGCTTCCTAGATATTGAAGGGGAAAATTCAATTGGAGTCTTCAGTGCCAATGAGTACCTTACCCGGAGTAATCTGATGAAGGCGTACGCGAAAGAAAACGCGTTAACCCCGATGTACCGCTCCAAGCGCGTCGCGGTCTTTGGGGCAGGAAACGTTGCAATGGACGCAGCTCGAACGGCAAAGCGCCTCGGAGCGGAAGTTGTTAGTGTTATCT
>JBBADN010000071.1:0-6591 GCA_041656455.1 Sphaerochaeta sp.
GCCTTGGAAGTTATAGGAGCCGATGAGGCGATACATGACAATGGGGAGGGTAACAACCTGGCTGTTTGAAAGAATAAGGGTTGCGTTAAACTCGCCGAGGGAGAGGGCGAAGGCGAAGACTGCGGCGGTGAGGAGGTTTTTCCTCAGAAGCGGGACTTCGATCGTCCGAAAGCCCTTGCGCGGTGAAGAGCCAAGGGTGTAGGCGGCGTAGAGGTAGGTTGAGCTTAAGGAGCGAACCTTCGGAAGGATTGTTCTCAGCGCAAAGGGGAAGGCAATTACCGTGTGGGCGAGGATGATGAGCAGGTACGTGCCTAAGAGCGACGGCCGAAGAAGGCGGGCGATGAGGACGTAGCCAAGGCCAACGATGACACTGCTGGTGATCATCGGTAGCATCCCTATGACCTCAAGCGTTGTTGAAGGTTTTTTCCTTCGAACGATGGAGACACTTAAGAGGAGGGCGAGGGTGACGGTGAGTACACTAACACACAGTCCAATAAGTGATGAGTTTACGAGCGCAGCGAGGGCGCTACTCATATGACTGCTTGAGCTCTCAAGGCCAAGGAGCTGACGGTACCACGTGAAACTAAAGGTCGCAGCACTCGAGCGCGAAGCAGCTTTCATGAACGAGCGCACGATCACAGCGATGATTGGCCCGAGGAGAAAAATAATTGAGCCGAGGGTATAGAGGGCGATGAAGAAGCGGGTGATCGGCTTCGGCAGCTCTTCTTCAAAGACTTGGTCACTGCTCTCCTCTACAACCGTGAACGAGCGTTGACTGAGGGCGTAAAGGAAGAGGAGGAAACCGTTAATCGCCATCGAAGCGAGGGCGAGGGCGCTCGCTTGGTCGACTGCTGCCATCATTCGAGCTTGGCGGTAGATCTCTACCTCCAAGGTGGTGAACTTTGGTCCTCCTCCAAGGACGAGGATGATCGCAAAGGAGTTAAAACAGAAGAGGAAGACTAAAATCGCCGCGCTGAGTATTGAAGGAAGAAGACGGGGGAGGGTAATGGTTCGAAAGATCTTCGCCTTTGAAGAGCCAAGGGTGGCAGCGGCGGCTTCAATGCGGCGATCGAGACCTTCCCACGCATTAGAGACGATGCTCATGATGATCGGGAAGTTGTAGAAGGTGTGGGCGAGGATAATCGCCCCAAAGGAGTAGAGAATCTTCAGCGGGGGCTCATCGAGTTCGAAGAGCTTCATCAAGAGGGTATTAAGCGTTCCACTGTTGCCAAAGAAGATAACAAAGCCGAGTACAACTAAGATTGAAGGAAGAACGAACGGAATCGTTGCTAACGCTTTAATCACCCTCTTAAGGCGGAATGAGTAGGTTGCAAGGATGTACGCCCCCGGTAAGCCCACGATCAACGCGGCAAGGGTGGAGAGAAGAGCTTGCTTTACGGTAAAGAGGAGAATTGAGCGGAAGTATGTGTTGGTGAAGAGGCCAAGAACTCGACTGAACGTAATGCGTCCTCCCTCCCAGAGCCCCGCTTGAACGGTAAGGGCAAGCGGGAGGGCGAAGAGGGTAGCGAGGATGATAAGGGGCGGAATGCTCCGATTGCGATAGAAGCGGCGATACTCCATTATCTACTCATAACCTCCGTCCATTCATCCAGCCAGCGATCGAGGTTCTGCTCAATGACCTCGCTCTCAATGCGTAATGATAGGTCTGGTTTTGGGGCGTAGTCAAATGCTTTAGTTAATGCAGTCTTCATATTCGCCGGGTACATTGAGTTTGCGATAGCAATCGGTAGCTGAGCCTCAGTGAGAAGGAAGTCAACAAAGAGGCGCGCCTCCTCCTTCCGCTTTGAAGAGCGGAGGATTCCCACCCCTTCAATCGTTGCTTGGTGCCCTTCCTCAAAGATGAGGGCTTTAAAGCGCGTTGAATCTTCGTAGGTATAGTGGTAAACGGGGCTTGTTGTGTAGCTTAAAACCAGTGGTGCTTCGCCTTCAGTGAAGAGGCCGTACGCACTCGACCACCCATCGGTTATCGTGAGGGTTTGGTCTTTCATCGCTTCCCACCAAGTAAGGTACCCCTCTTCCCCGTAGACTCCAATTGTCCACAAGAGCAAGCCGAGGCCAACGCTGGAGGTGCGTGGATCGATAAGGATGACTTTTTTTCTGAACTGAGGATTTGTTAAATCCTCAAGGGAATGGGGCCATTGGCTCTCTTCAATCACCTCCGAATCGACGATAAAGGCGAAGTTTCCGTAATCAAATGGCAAGAGTCGCTCTTGGTCATCGAAGTGAAGAAATGAAGGAATCTCACCCAGAGCGGAGGAGTGATACGGCTCAAAGATATCAGCAGCGTACGCGCGAGAAGCCATCTCGTCACTGATACCGACGACGAGATCAGCGTACGGATGGGCTTGCTCGCCAATGACACGGGTGAGCATTTCAAGCCCATCACCGGCGCTAATGACCTCTACTGGAATCGAATACTTCGCTTCGAAGGCGGCGACGATCTCAGAGCCCGGGCCCCAGTCTCCACTGAAGGAGTCGTACGCGTACACGGTTAATGGCCGTTCTTTTGTAGCGCCCATTGCATAGATAGGAAAGACGATTGTCAGCATGATGCAGACACTCAAAACAAATCGATGCTTTTTCATACTAAGCACCTCCTGTATTAGTCTGCCATGGGTGTGATTGAGAAGGACTGTCTCCCTCCGCTGGAATTACCCAGATCAGGTTAACGGGTGTGATCTCAGACCTTGCGGCCACCCCAGGACTCCATTAGCTTAGAGACCTAGGTGACCACTGTCAAGCGCCCCTTACCCCTTAAGTCCACCTTCGACTTCCTTGAAAAATATTCTCCCAGAGTAATTGAATATATCCTTAATACCGTTTAGTGGAGATGTTACATGTTCACGCTTGAGGTACTCTAGACTCATTTAATTCCGAGTTTTTCCATATAAGCCCGAATTACTTTCATGAATTCTGGATACCTGTAATGTAAAAAATATATCACCTGCTCTCTTCTTTCTGCCTGAGTGAGCAAATCTAGATGAATGGGGGAGGTGGTATTAGCATCCTCTGGATACACTCTATTAGATAGTTGCTCGTTGCTATCAATATCACACAGAAGGTTGGTCATAAAGAAAATTAATGCATCTGTATCTCCATCTTGCATAAGATTAAAATAACTCATGAGCCGGGAAGCAATAATATCTATGGTTTCATCCACTGAGTGATTTCCGAGCTTTGTATACGTCATTGAGCATAAGGCCACATCCTTATATATGAAATCTCTCTCTACTTGGGTTATCTTCGAAAAAAATTCTATGTCAAACTGGGAGTACAGAAAACAAGCGTACTCAAAGCACTTAAATTCATATTTGATGTCCTCTCCGTACTCGGGTGTCCGCTCATAATCAAAATTGTAATCAAGAAGTATTCCTGCAAATTCCAAACCATCAATGTTTCCTTTTCTTCTGGATTTAAACAATTTCATGTCAGCCTCCGCTTACTAATCCTACCACACCATGTTCATTCGGACGGACATGTTAATAGCGCTGTTTAGGAATATTGAACAGATACCGAGCGTTGAAATCCTCCCGTCGCTCCTATACAGTACACGTATGAAGATCGTTACCACTTCTGATGACGTAAAGCGCATTGAAGAAGCTGCTAAAGAACAAATTCCTTCTCTCGTCTTGATGGAGAGTGCTGCCCTTCAGTGTTGGCTCATCCTAAAGGATCTTCTTACTCCATCCGATTCCTTACTCTTTCTCGTCGGGGGTGGAAACAACGGAGGTGATGGCCTCGCCATTGCCCGATTCGCCTATGACGCGGGCTTTAAACATATTACCATCCTTCATAGCGCCGTCCACTTCAGTGATGAGAATGTTTTTCAGCAACAGCTCTTAGCTAACTATCCAATAAAGCACCTTCATCTCAGCGATGTTGATCTTTCTACCTTACCTTCCTGTAATTGGATCATTGACGCTCTTACGGGCTTAGGAATGAAGGGTCCGTTGAAAGAGGGTCTTGCTTCGTTAGTAGAATGGGCCAATGGAGCGCACACTCCAATCTTTAGTGTTGATATCCCCTCTGGTCTTGGCGATGACGGGCCTAGCTCAGAACCCTCAATTCATGCTACCTACACCGTCGCCCTTGGAAGTCTTACCCAGGCGCACTATCACCCCAGTACGCGATGGCGCTGTGGAACACTCAGATCAGTAAATCCCTCATTTCCAAGTGATGTACTTCAAACACGCATTTGCGTGGCCTCACTGGATGATGATGAATTAATCCTAAAACCACTGAAGCGTTCAGCGTATAAGAAGGACAGGGGAAGCAGCGCGATCTTTGGTTCAAGTCGCCAATACCCCAGCGCCGCTCGCCTCTCAGCGAAGGCGGCATTCGCTGCTCGGGGCGGATTAGTCACCCTCTACTGCGACGAGGATGTGTATCAAATTGCTGCTGTCGAAAGTCCCAGTGTCATCGTTCGTGAGTACACCAACCAGAGTGTTGACCAATATGATGCGATCCTCGCTGGTCCTGGCTGGGGGAACGGCCGCGAAGAGGTACTCTTACCACTTCTTAATTCTGATCGCCCCCTCGTCTTGGATGCTGATGCGATTCACGCCTACGCTTCGTTATTCCAACAAGGAATGCTTCCTCAAGAAAATCGAACGGCGGATAGTATCTTCACTCCCCATCTTGGCGAACTCAGAGTACTCGGAACAGCTGTCCTTCAGCGCCCGTGCTACGGCCCTGATGAATCTCCTCAGCTCTTCTTTGCCAACCTGAGCGAACTCGCCCAACGCCTTGGTTCAACCCTCGTTGTGAAAAGTAGCATCATCCACCTCGTCGATCGCAGTGGCGCCATTACGATCCTTGAAAGTCTAAACCCCTCCCTCGGTGTTGGAGGCAGTGGGGATGTCCTAGCAGGAGTTATCACCGCCTTACTCGGCCAAGGCTACTCAGCTTTTGATGCGGCCCTCCTTGGGTGTAAGATTCACATCCAAGCGGGGAAGATCGCTCACGAGGAAGTGGGCTACTACGATAGTGAAGTGCTGTGTTCGTACATCGGTAAGGTTGTTCTGGAGGCTGAACGATGATGCAACTTTACTTCTTAAGTGTGGCGTACCTCATTATCGGCGGAGCGTTCCTCCTTGCTGATTCCCATGGCCTTAAACTGAACATCCTCTATTCGCTTCGCTTCCTCTTTCGCAACAACACCGCTTTCCGCCTCACTCTTATTATCAGCGGTTTTGGCTTAACGATTGGCTTAGCGCTCTTTCCATCAGATCCAGGGCCGAGGATCATCGGCGATCTTGTTCCGATGATCACCATCGCCTTACTGACCCTTTTTTACCTCTTTGAACACTTCAAAAAACCCCTTGGGGAGGGAGGCCTCTCTGACCGCATCGCCCACAGCGTTGAGCGAACTCAAGAGCGCCTTGGCTTTGCGACGCTCATCATTGCACTTATTCATTTTCTCCTGCCCCATTTCGTGTTATTGTGAGACCTACGATGGACGAGCGAATTACAACAGCAGGTATCCTCAAACAACATGATCACTACCTCATCGCCAAACGCCCCGAAGGGGGAGCGGTTGGAGGGCTCTGGGAGTTTGTTGGAGGAAAGAACCGAAGAGGGGAAAGCCCTGAAGAAACGTTAGTGCGGGAGTTTGAAGAGGAGCTTGGGATTACGATTACCGTCGGCTCGCTCATCACCACCCACCACTTTGTGAACAACGACACAATCTACCACCTCCAAGTCTACGAGGTGGCCCAAGTTGATGATCGACCACTAACATTAAAGATTCACACCCACAGTGCGTGGGTTCAAAAGGATGAGCTTAGCCACTACCCCTTAGTGGAGAGTGACCAAGCAATTCTTCCGTATCTTCCTTAAGGAAGGTGAGCGACCGCGGCGCGCTGAATCGCCAGTCCTTCTTTATAGCGATCTAAGAAGGTGTTAAAGCCTTCGATTCCTTCAGCGGTTGGCTCAATAATAGAGACCTCAGAACCAGAAAAGACCTTCGTATCAAGGAATTCAGCAAGCGAATCATTTCCTTTATTCACTAAGTATGAAGCGAGGAGGGCAATTCCCCATGATCCTCCTTCACCAGCGCTCCTGAGTGTTGCGATCGGGGTGTGAAGGGCGTTAGCCATAATCTGCTGACCCACAACGGGAGTTTTAAAGAAGCCGCCGTGGCCGGTGATCGAGTCGATTTGTACGTTCTCCTGCTTAAAGAGAATATCCATCCCAATTCGAAGCACACCTAAGGCGGTGTAGAGCTGAGTTTTCATGAAGTTTGCTAAAGTAAAGGCGCTGTCAGCTTTGCGCACAAAGAGGGGCCGACCTTCATAGAGCTCAGTCATCGTCTCTCCGGAGAGGTAGTTGTACGCTAAGAGGCCACCTCCATCATGATCACCTTCTAACGCTTTAGCTAAGAGGGCGTCATACAGCTCAGCTTTTGAAACCGAGTGACCGACTGCTGTAAGTACTTCATCGAAAAGGCCAATCCACGCATCATACTCGCCGGTGCAGTTATTGCCGTGGCTCATCGCCACTAATGAGCCATCGGGGGTGGTAACGAGGTCGATGAACTTGTTGTAGGAGCGTGAAAGCTCTTTTTCTAAG
>JBBADN010000072.1:0-6571 GCA_041656455.1 Sphaerochaeta sp.
CGTCCCATGGTTCCTCCGTGTTCTTCTTGATTTTTGCTTAAACCAATGATAACACGGTTTCCACGGGACATCTTTTTACCTCCTGCCGCTCCTTTTTTAAGTGGACATTCAATATTACTACTCACGGCTAGCTTTATGTCCCTTCTTTTTACCTTGTCCCAGCCCATATTGTGTTGGTATACTACCTTCACTATGGATGACCCCTTACCTAGATGTAGCTGCTGGAGGTGTGTATGAACACTACCCTCGGTGCGGTTATCGTCTTGATTGTGCTCTCAGCACTCTTCAGTGCAACTGAGACAGCCTACACCTCCCTCTCGTTCTTCCAACTCAAAACTCTTGAGAATCGCAAAGGCCGAGCAAGTCGACTAGCGTTTCTCTTAAGTCAGAATCGAGAGCAGCTTTTAACAACTGCCTTAATTGGTAATAACGTTGTGAACCTCAGTGCTTCAGCTCTTGTGACGACGATCGCCCTTACCTACTTCTCTTCCCCTGTTGTTGGGTATGCAACGGGAATCCTTACCCTCATGATCCTCATCTTTGGAGAAATTGTTCCGAAGCAATTGGCGTTAGCCCACAATATTACGATTGCGATTTTCATGGCGTACCCGATGAAGTTGTTAATGACCATCCTCTTTCCTTTGGTGTGGTTGCTCCGCATCCTTGCCAGTGGCGTTACCCGCTTCTTTGGAACGAAAGAAGAGCCTATTATCACCACTGAGGGGATGATGCACGTCGTTGATGCTGCTGAAGACGTCGGCTTAGTCGATCAGTACGAATCGGACTTAATGCAGCGGGCGATTCACTTCTCATCAACGATCGTGCGAACAATTATGACGCACCGAACTGAAGTTTTTACCCTCCCCGCTGACTCCCTTGTTGATGACGTCTTTCCGTCCATCATTAAATCGGGGTTCAGCCGAATCCCGATCTACCAGGAAAACCAAGAGAACATCGTAGGGATCGTCCTATTACGGGATTTACTTCGAGCGAACGTCACGAATAAAACTCTCGCTTCTTTAAGCCGTAAGCCAATTTACGTCGTAGAGCAGATGCACCTTGATGATCTTTTCTACCTCTTTAAGAAAGATAAGCTTCAGCAGGCGATCGTCTTGGATGAATATGGGGGTTTCTCTGGCGTTGTGACGATGGAAGACGTCGCGGAGCAACTCTTTGGTGAGCTCTTTGATGAACACGAACTTCGTTTCCCCGATCGAATCGTTGAACACAAAGATAAAAAGGGCGTCTACGTCGTCATGGCAGACGCCCCCTTCCAACAAGTCTTAGATGATTTAGACCTCAGCTGTGACCGGGAGCGCTACTCCACCGTCGCTGCCTATCTCCTTGAAGAAGCAGGCTCAATTCCCGTTGAAGGGGAAGTGATCATAACGAAGCTTGGAACGTGGCAGATCCTTCTGATGAAAGGTAATAAAGTCGAGGTAGTGGAGTTCACTCCCAACGTAGCGAGCGTTGACTGAACAAAACGTGAACGCTATGATTGCTCCCATGAGCAAATACCCGTTTTCCGCAATTGAAAAGAAGTGGCAGGCGTACTGGGAAGAACACCAGAGCTTTGCTGTCAGTGAAGATCCATCAGTTCCCAAAGAGAAGCGCCTCTACGTCTTAGACATGTTCCCCTACCCATCAGGAAGCGGCCTTCACGTCGGTCACCCCGAAGGGTACACCGCAACAGACATCTACTGTCGCTACCTCAGGATGAACGGGTATAACGTCCTTCACCCGATGGGCTTTGACTCCTTTGGCCTCCCAGCGGAAAACTACGCTATTAAAACAGGTACTCACCCCAAGATTACCACTGAGCACAACATTGAAACGTTCCGTCGGCAGATCAAGAGCCTCGGCTTTAGCTACGATTGGAACCGTGAAGTATCGACCCATGAGAGTGAGTACTACCACTGGACACAGTGGATCTTCCTCCAACTCTTCAAGAAGGGCTTAGCGTACGAATCGTACACCCCCATTAACTGGTGTGATAACTGTAAGACGGGTCTTGCCAACGAAGAAGTAAAAGACGGTAAGTGTGAACGCTGTGGCACGGCGGTTGTTCGAAAAACGATCCGCCAATGGGTGTTAAAGATCACCGAGTACGCCGAACGCTTATTAGGAGGCCTCGATGACCTCGATTGGCCAGAGTCAGTGAAGCTGATGCAGCGCAACTGGATTGGGCGTAGCGAAGGGGCGACCGTTCGCTTTAAGGTAGAAGGCCTCGATGAAAGCCTTGAAGTCTTCACCACCCGAGCAGACACCCTCTTTGGGGCCACCTACATGGTCGTCTCCCCGGAGCACCCCCTTGTAAAAGAATTAACCACTGATAGTCAGCGAGCTATTGTTGAGGCGTACATCGATGCAACAGCGCATAAGAGTGATCTTGAACGCACCGATTTAGCCAAAGAGAAGACGGGAGTCTTCAGCGGCACGTACGCCATTAACCCCGTTAATGACGAGCGCATCCCCATCTGGATCGCCGACTACGTCCTTATTAGCTACGGAACGGGGGCGATCATGGCAGTTCCTGCCCACGATACCCGTGACTGGGAGTTTGCTAAGAAGTTTGGCCTCCCGATCATCGAAGTACTGAAGAGTGATGTTGATGTCCAAGAAGAAGCGTGGGTTGAAGATGGCCTGCACGTAAACAGTGGCTTTATTAATGATTTAGATAAGCACGACGCGATCGAGAAGATGATCGAGTTCCTTGAAGAACGCGGTCTTGGTGAGCGAGCAATCAACTATAAGCTCCGTGACTGGGTCTTCAGTCGCCAGCGCTACTGGGGTGAGCCGATTCCTCTTCTTCACTGTGAGAGGTGCGGAACTGTTGCAGTACCCGAAGATCAACTACCCCTCCTCCTACCTGAAGTGACGAGCTATGAGCCATCGGGTACTGGCGAAAGCCCCCTTGCGAAGATTGACTCGTGGGTGAATACGACGTGCCCGACGTGTGGCGGACCCGCCCGACGGGAAACCAACACGATGCCCCAATGGGCAGGTTCGTGCTGGTACTACCTCCGCTACCTCGACCCCCACAACAGCGAGCGCTTTGTCAGTAAAGAAGCCGAAGAGTATTGGATGCCCGTTGACCTTTACGTCGGTGGAGCAGAACACGCAGTGCTCCACCTCCTCTACGCCCGCTTCTGGCACCTCGTCCTCTTTGATCTTGATCTTGTTTCCACTAAAGAGCCGTTTACTCGCCTTGTGAATCAGGGGATGATTACCTCCTACGCGTTCCAGCGCAAAGACAAGAGTTTAGTCCCCACCGATGAGGTTGAGGAAGTCTCCCCCGAGCACTGGATCGAAACGGCCACGGGCGAACCACTTGAGCGCGTCATCGCCAAGATGAGTAAGAGCTTAAAGAACGTCATCAACCCCGATGAGATCATCGCCGAATACGGGGCGGACTCGATGCGGATGTACGAGATGTTCATGGGGCCCTTAGAAGTCTCTAAGCCGTGGGCAACGGCAGGGCTCGTGGGAATCTACCGCTTCTTAGACCGAGTATGGCGCCTCTACACTGAGTTTGAGATCGTTGATGAAGAACCAAGTGACGAGTTGCTCCGGACCCTTCACAAGACGATTAAGAAAGTCAGTGAAGATACCGCCCACCTCGCTTTTAATACGGCGATTAGTCAGATGATGATGTTGGTCAACGAGCTCTATAAGGGAAAGACGATTCCCCGCATCGTTGCCGATACCTTCGCCAAGCTCTTAGGACCGTACGTTCCTCACCTTGCTGAAGAGATTTGGGAGCAGCTTGGCCACGAGCCAAGTCTTTCAACGGTGGCGTGGCCTACCTGGGATGAAGAGCTCACCGTTGATGCAACATTAGAAGTCGTCTTCCAAATCAACGGCAAAGTACGCTCGAAAGCCGCCGTTGAAAAAGGAACGACTAAAGAGACCCTCCTCGCCTTAGCGAAGGAAGATCCGAAGATTCAAGGATGGGTTGAGGGTAAGACGATCATTAAAGAGATCGTTGTACCTGATAAGTTGGTGAATATTGTCGTGAAGTAGCCTTAGTGCACAATAAGCTCGAAGGTGATCGAAGATCGGAACCCTTGGAATGCGGCAACTGGATGTGGAAGGATTGCTGTGAGGGTTCCGATGTTTGTATTTGCTCCACTAGCGTGCTGGTGGAAGCAATACCCATTATCTGCCTTGTACGTCTTCCCATCGGAAAAACGAATTGAATAGGGGATGCGATTAATTCCATTAGAGAGCTCAGAAAACTCAATGTGGACGATGCCGCAGCTATTTCGATTGATGTTTAACTGCAAGTTTCCAATTTCAATTGAGTTTGTTTCAGCGTTGATCTTTGGTTGGAGTGGGCGGGTTAGTAACAATCCTTCTGATTGATACCCATCAGGAATGTAGGCGGCTACTAATGCTTGATGTAGTAAAAGCATCAAGAGCAATGCTTTTATCCAGCGACGAGAAAGAAGATTTACTCGCCCGAGTATCATCATAATACAATACTACATAAAGAGTCACTCTTGCTATAGGTTCGCAATAAGGGTTTATTGCCGTTATACCTTTGCCATTCGTTTAAATGACGAGTTCCGTTCAAGGAGCTCTTCATACGTTCCCTTGTCGGTAATCTTTCCTGCTTTTAAGAGGTAGATCGTATCACACTCTTTTACTGTTGAGATTCGGTGGGCGATGAGGAACATCGTCCGCTCACTGGACGCTTGGCTAATCGCTTCCATGACTGCGTCCTCAGTTGTTCCATCGAGGGCACTCGTTGCTTCATCAAGGATTAAGATCGGGGGGTTGTTGTAGAGGGCGCGGGCTAAGCCAATGCGTTGGCGTTGACCACCGCTTAGGCGAACACCCCGCTCTCCAACGACGGTATCATACCCTTGGGGAAGCTCTTCATCGATGAATTGGTCGATCGCGGCAATCTTCGCCGCTTGGCGAACTTTGTTCATATCAAAGTCTTCTTCACTCACCCCGTAGGCGATGTTTGATGCGATCGAAGTATCGGTCAGGAAGATTTCCTGGGGGACGTAGCCGATGAGTTTTTGCCACGAACGGGTATTTTCTTCAGTTAGGGGAACTCCATCGATGAGGATTTGTCCTTCATGGGGCGGCAGGAGTCCTAAGATAACATCCACTAACGTTGTCTTGCCACTGCCAGTTGTTCCCACAAAGCCAATCATCGAGTTTTTCTTCACGTTGATGTTGATATCCTTCAACGTGGGGATGTCACTGCGGAGATAACTAAAGGCGAGATCCCGCAGTTCGATTCGATGCTTGAAGCTCATCGGTGGGGTGGAATCTTCTTTCAGGTTCGCCCCTGCCCCAGCATCCGTGCCTTTCACTTCTTCAACAATTTGATCAAGAATCGCTTGGTTGAAGTAGATATTCATTGAAGATGAGTAGATCGACTGCAGGGCGGGCATCATTCGATAGCCAGCAAAAGCGAAGAGGCTAATCGTTGGAATCATGGAAACGACATTCTCCGTTCGCACCGAGAGAAATAAGACCAAGAGGATGATTCCCCCAAATGCAATCCCTTCTAAGATGAACTTCGGTAAGCCTGAAACAAGGCGGATGTACGTTTCAACGCGAACAAAGCGCTCACTGTAACGGGTATATTGGTTAAGGAAGAACGGTTCTTTGCCCATGACCTTGGTAATTTTGATCCCACTGAGCGCTTCGTTTGTCGTCGCAAAGCGCCCTTTGTTTGCTTCAACGCGCTCCCGCCCTGCTCGGCGGGTCCGCTGGCGAACGAGGGTGTTCGTTATAAGGTAGCTTCCCCCAAGGATAGAGAAAGCGATGATGGTAATGATGGGGTCGCGATACAGAAGGAAGACGAATAAGGCGAGGACGATGAAGGAGTCGATGATAAAGTCAAAGATTGGAAGAACGAGGGAAGAGATGAGCTGATTCACCTCTGATAGGATTGTTCGGCCTAAGTCACTAGAAGCGCGGTCAAGGAAGAAGGTGTATGGTTTATTGAGGTAAATCGAAAGCATCCGCCGCGAGAGGTTGTGGTTCAACCTCATCACAAAGCGCGTCTTTAGCCAAACGTTAAACGCCCCAATCGCATTAGAGAGAAGAATCATCGAGAGGGTCGAAAACCCAATGAAGAGAATGAAGTTCCGTTCATTAGAAAACCTAAGAATTCTATAGAGGGTACTAAGAAACCAACTCGTATGAATTGAGTTAGGGTTCGTGACGATATTCATAAACGGTTGAATTGAAGCGACTCCGACAAGTTGGACGATTGCAGCAAAGAGGAAAAAGAAAAAGAGCAGAACCATCTGCTTCTTTTGTCGCTTAGTAAATAATGAAACAAGCTTCCCAATCATTGAAGATGCTGATTTAAATATATTTGCCATTAGAGTCGATACCTCATCAAGTGCTATCGTACTTGTTCGCTGCAAAAAAGGGAAGTCAAATTACCACAACGGCGCATCGCTGAGGGAAATGAAGACGAGCTTTGTTTCACTATCGGCAACGAGGGTGACAATTAATGATCGTTCTTTGTTGTACCACCGAGTCACCCCATGGTCGAGAAGAAGGTGAACTTCCTCACCGAAGAGCACCCAAAATGATG
>JBBADN010000073.1:0-6513 GCA_041656455.1 Sphaerochaeta sp.
ATTCAATTTGCCTTCCAAGGGGGCGAGCCTTCCTTAGCCGGTCTTGATTTCTTCAAGCGCTTCGTACGCCGAGTAACCGAGAAACAAGGCGAAGGCCAACGAATCACTTGGGCGTTCCAAACCAACGGGGTGGACCTGGATTCCTCATGGGCAGATTTCTTCAATGAGAACGAGATTTTAGTAGGCATCTCCTTTGATGGAAATCGCCGAATTCATGATCTTCACCGAGTCGACCACCAGACAAAGGGTAGTGGCCGCCGAGTCTTAGAGACTATAGAAACATTTGCCCAAAAGGCAGTTGATTTTAATACCTTGAGTGTGGTAACAAGTGATATCGTCGATAATGTACAAAATGCCTATTCCTTCCTCATCGAGCATGGGCTACACTATCATCAGTACATCCCCTGTATTGATCCAATTCAGGGAGCGACGAGTTTCTTGCGTTCTGAGGAATATGAACGATTCCTCAAAGTATTATTTGATCTGTGGTTTGACTCTCAGATGAGGGGAATACCAGTCTCAATCCGTTTTTTCGATAATCTTGTGGGGATGATAGCCGGCTATCCGCCCGAGAGTTGCGATATGGCCGGCATCTGTTCAGTGCAATATGTTTCGGAGTCGAATGGGGACATCTACCCGTGTGACTTCTATTGCACTGACGAATATCGACTAGGAAATATTCTAGTCGATGAGTTTTCGGTTCTCGATGAACGCCGCACGGCAATGCGTTTTATCGAAGAAAGTCCAAATATGATCGACGAGTGTGTGACATGTCCGTGGAAGCACCTGTGCAGAGGCGGGTGTAAGCGCTATCGAAGTGATAGCGGCTACCGTTTCTGTTCGACGATGAAGGGGTTTTTCCCTTATGTGATTGAACGATTGCACTACGTGGCCAAGCAGATAATTCCTACTTAGTGAGGTACTGCATGAATACTGAAGTCAAGAAGAAGGGGAAGCCTGAGGTTAATTTCAAGTTCTTCCTCCGCCTCTTTTGGGAGACATTTACCCTAAGTATGTTTACCTTTGGCGGGGGGTTTGTGATCATCAGCTTGATGCGCAAGAAGATGGTCGCCAAATTGGGGTGGATTGACCAAGATGAAATGATGGATTTCGTTGTCATCGCTCAGTCAGCACCCGGTTCGGTGTCGGTCAATGGATCGATGATGGTCGGCTACCACTTGGCAAAGACCCCAGGGGCGTTGGTTGCCGCCTTAGGCACGATTCTGCCCCCGATGCTCATTCTTACTGGGGTGAGCTTCATCTACACCGCATTCCAGCACAACATCTGGATCGAAGCAGCGTTCAGTGGAATGCGCCCCGTCGTTGCGGCAATCGTCCTTCAAGTATCGTGGAAGCTCTTCAAACCGTTTCTTAAGGTAAGGGCGTTTCCGGCAATTTTACTTTTTATCATTAGCTTCGTACTCCTCTATGTGCTGAATATCGGTATGATCATCATCATTCTCGTTATGTTAATACTCTCTACTTCCCTGAACATCTATGAAATGAAAAAGAAGAAGAGACGGATGGAGGCAGAACTATGACCCTCTATCTCAAACTCTTTTTAAGCTTCTTCCAAATCGGTCTCTTCTCGATCGGCGGTGGCTATGTGGCAATGCCCCTGATTCAAAGCCAAACGGTGGATATCCACGGTTGGCTCACCCAGGCGCAGTTTGCTGACTTGATCACGATTGCCGAGATGACCCCCGGGCCTATCTCGATTAACGCCGCTACATTTATTGGAATTAAAATTGCTGGTATCCCTGGGGCACTAATCGCTACCTTTGGTAACGTCCTGCCCTCGTTCATCATCATGTTGATCCTTGCAAAGCTCTACGAACGCTTCCGCAAACAGTCGATCATCCGCAACGTCTTAATGAGTGTGCGGCCCATCGTCGTTGCCGCGATCCTCACCGCAGGTCTCATTCTTCTTGAATTTGCCCTCGGATCGTTTCGGCAACCCAACATCTTTGCGATCGTCGTATTCCTCATCGCATATATGATGATAAACTCCAAGAAGATTCCCTTAGGCCCAGTTGGAGTTTTAGGAATTGGGGCATTGGCTGGATTAGCAAAACAAGGTTTTTTCTATCTCATTGAGGCGGGGATTGTAGTAATATGATTCGACTTACAAAAGGTGTCTTCTCGGATTTAGCAATTTGGATGATGGGTTTTGGAATGCTTGTGGGAATTGTCTTTCCCTTCTTCATGGCATTTCTAGGAATGGATCCCTCCATTGCCTACACCCTCTGGTTTTTCATCGTCTGTATTCTTGCTGGCCTCCTTGTTGGGGCGGTAAACATCGTCCTTGCCCATTGGGTTGTTGGCAGTCGCCTCAACCTTCTTTCTAGGCACATGGGGAAGATTGAAGAAAAGCTCCATACCATCAGCGGCAGTGATAATTTAGTCGATTGCTCCGCCGACGATTGTCACCTCGTTGTCGATTCAACGGATGCGATCGGGCGCTCCTCTGCTTCGTTTAATAGCCTTGTTGATACGCTCGCTTCATCCCTGCAGTTAGAGATGCAGATTCGCTCTTACACTCGAATGCTCACCACGTACTTAGAAGTTGAGGTTCTCTGTCAGCGCGCCCTCTCAAGCCTCTTAGAGCTCTTCTCAATCGACGGGGGAGCGATCCTCGTTGAAGTAGGGGGAACCCTTAAGGTTCTGGGCTCGAGTGGTCTTTCTTCAACAGGGGATGAGCTGGGAAAGAATCCCCAAGTCTTGGAGACGCTGCGCCACTTACAGCGCAAGCGGATCGACATCCCCATCGGGGCGGATATTGATGGGGTAGTGGCAACGTTCCGTCCCCAAACTGTCATGCTCTTCCCCATCATCTATAAAAGCCTCGGAATGGGTGTTGTGGTTCTTGCTACGAGTGAAGAGCTCAGTAGTGAAGTGGAACACCACCTCGACCTCTTCATCTCAAGCTTAGCCCTTGCCCTCCACAACGCAGTAACGCATGATCAGATTCAGCGCCTTGCTGCCATTGATCCATTAACTGGGGTGTACAATCGGCGCTTTGGGTTAACCCGCCTCCGCGAAGAGTTCATTCGCTCAGTAAAGCAGGATACCACCCTTGGCGTCCTGATGATCGACATCGACTTCTTCAAGGAAGTAAACGATACGTACGGGCACACCGTTGGGGACCGGGTTCTTCAAGGTATCGCCACTTCAGCGCGAAGCCAGCTTCGCGAAGGGGATTTACTGATTCGCCTCGGTGGTGATGAGTTCATGGTGGTTCTTCTTGGGGCGAGCGGTAATGACGTTCTTGAAGTAGGGGAGGCGATCAGGCGGACGGTGAGTGAACGCACCACCAGCTGGGGCGAGCAGAAGATCCAAGTCACTGTCTCCATCGGTGGCTCATCATTAGCAACCTTGGATGTAAAGGATGAGCAAGAGCTCATTGAAGCTGCGGACAAAGCGCTCTACCACGTCAAAGAAAGTGGGCGTAACCGCGTTGGAATGTGATGATTACCCTCCTCGCCCTCGACTACGGGGGAGTCGTTGCCCACTTCATCAGTGATGATGATCTACAGGCGATGAGTAAGCTGACCCCGTTTGATCATCAAACATTCCTTGATCGGTATTGGCGCTACCGCGCCGATTACGATCGCGATACGTATACACTGTCAGAGTATTGGAGCTTAGTTCTTAAAGACGTTGAGCATCTTATTCCAGAAATAAGCGCCCTAGACCTTGCTGGATGGAGTAACTTCGATGATGAGCTCATCACGTGGGCAAAAGAACAAAAGCTTCCCATCGCTCTTCTTTCCAATATGGCAACACCAATGTTTGAAGCATTACAAACAAACCCGAAGTGGCCGGCAATCTTTGATTATCACATCATCTCAGGGAAGCTAAAGGTCAATAAACCAGAGCGAGCCATCTACGAACACCTGATCAAAGAAAGCAACGTTCACCCTTCAGAGATTCTCTTCCTTGATGATATGAAAGCCAATGTTGAAGGAGCCCAAGGGCTTGGGATCAAGGCAATTCATTATCGGTCAGTGGGGGAGTTGAAGACGATTCTCGATACGGAATCTTTGAGTTTGCGCGTGCTTTTTTCGTAATAAGATTTGCTGCCGAATCACTGACATCATCAGGAACATCTTCTCGATTCCTTCATCTTTAAGTTCATTCAAATCAAAATGAAGAGTGGATGTGAAAGACCTAGAGGACTCTTTGTCGATGTATAGAGTAGTGATGTCGAAATCAAGGAGATCTGCTAAAGCTTGTAAAGTTGGTGATGGAGGGAAATAATCCGCCTGCTCAATCCGGGCAATAAAGGGCTTGGCGAGATTAATTTTTTCACCAAGTTCAGCTTGGCTCCATCCCAACCTGATTCGGCGTTCAGAAACTGTCTTGGCCAACGCCTCTGCGCATAACGTCTTCATTGGATAACCCTCCACTGTTTATTGTATGGTGATTGAGATAATTAAGGAACATAAGAACCCCTTATTTTAATTCTCACTATCATCAATGAAGATGTCACTCACCATCATCAGAGATAAAGAATTCATCCAATATTGGTACTCCCCCATATCTTCCATCCAGATACGCCCGTTCAATCTTCTTGTCAAATCGCTCCTTGAAGCGATCGAAGGGGATGAGGGTACTAGCTCCTTGGGTATCTTTTTCAACAAACCAGATTTCATCTTGCCGTAACACAGTAAGGTCAAGAAGGTGGCTTTCGTGGGTAGTGATTATGAGTTGGATATTCTTTTGTTTAGCTAATCGGAGGAAGTTTTTAACGAAATGAACAGTTAGTTGGGGGTGAAGACTTCGATCGAGTTCATCAATTACAAACACCGAGCCTTCTTCACTTGCAAGGAGAATGGTAAGTAAGTCGAGGAGGCGTTGGGTTCCTGCCGATTCTTCCTTCAGTGAAAAATAAATCCCAGGAAAACCATTGTGTTCGAAGGCAACCTCTTTAAACGTCCATTGGCGGTTGAAAACTTCACCAAGGTATAATATTCCGTCAGAGGTAAACTGGGCAGTACCTCGAACGTCACGATCGCTCGCTCTTTGTTCAAGATCCATCAAATCCCTTTCAAGTCTTTTCTTCTCACGATCTGGTAGTTTATTGAGCAATTGTTCCTTAGAAATCTCAAATACATGAATGTTACTGATCCCAGTTGCAAAGACTTTCAAAGTTTTTAAGATTTCATCAACTGATGTTGAAAAGAAGCAGGAAAAACCTGAAACAGACAGCGAAGGGAATGAAATGTCGAGAACTTGGAACCATCTGTACACTCGTTGCAAAATCGATAATTGTGGGTTCTGCTCATATAAAGGATCCTTGTTTGTGACAATATTTTTAATGAACAGCGTGTCCTTCACTTTTGCCATGTCACTCATGTAGAGATCGAAGTGGGGAATGGAGTCAGGATTCAACAGCTCTTTGTTAAACTCGTAGTGGCCAGTTATTGTATTTCGTGAAAAGATTATTACATCTCGATCTGCATTGAGTTGTATGAGCCACTCTTCAGTGATTGCCCCACGCTCGAGGTTGATTTCGAAGCCATAGCTATAGACAGATTCATCAATGATGATTTCAAAGTCAAAGTATGACGGATGGGTTTTGTTTTGAGGATTGAGCTTAAAGAAGTAATCATCATCTTCAATTGATGGGTTTCGGAGGACAACTCCTTTGGCAAACGAAAGGGCTCGGACTAAGTTTGTCTTCCCAGCTGCATTCGCGCCATAGATTGCACTAAACTTTAAAACCTTGAAATCTTTCGCTTGATAAAGCCGTTCGCTATGTTTCTGGACAGGACCAGCAAGCATTGAAAAGCTTTGGGGTTTATTGAATGAAAGAAAATTTCCAACGGTAAATCGGGAAAGCATATGTATACCTCTATGCGTACTACACTATATAATTCGAGATATTACAACATATGAAATGTGAAAATATCACAAGTCTACTTTGTCAGTGTAGCAAGCAACTGAATGTTGTACTCTTCGGTAAGGCCAACGAGAAGGTTCGTTGCAATTGGCTGCTGGGCGTTGGATTTGAAATCAAAGGAGAGACCTAGGAGGGCGAGCCCAATTCCAGTGACGGCAATTCCAGCCCCTAAGAGGGGCATATCAATTGAAGTTGTTGGTTCATGGCCACTTAAGAGAAAGAGGGATTCAATCGTTAGACCAATAATTGCTGTTGTTCCTCCAACCCCATAGAGGATCTTAGCTGTTTTCTTATTTTTATTGTTTTGCTCATCGATCACTCGCTGGGCATCAGCAAGCTCTTCTTCGCCAACAAGGGTGAAAAACTCCGTTTTTGAAATTTGGGTATCTCCTTGAAACGCTTTCCAGTTCCTTGAGCCGAGGGTAATACTCAAAGAATTTTGTCGATATGTCGGAGAGTCAATTGCAAAGAGGTTCACTGTAACACAGAGAATAAGAATGAGGGTGAGGAGCTTCTTCATTTCTTCCTCCTTCTTAGAGCAATCGTAGATGGGTCAATTGTACCTAAGAGATAGGGTGATACAACAGGTCTCCCTCACTCATAATCTG
>JBBADN010000074.1:0-6491 GCA_041656455.1 Sphaerochaeta sp.
TGTCTATCCATCCTCCCCTATTTTTTCCCCCGAGCTGAACTATCTTGCTCAATGGAGGAAAGGAAATCAAATGAACTCTTCGTTTCAACAATTGGCGGGGACTCGACTTCTTCGGCCTCCTTGTAGTGGTACTCAGCCATCGCCTTAAGCGAATGGTACTTCCCCTTCGGGCCAAAGGCAAGGACTGGTTGATAGAGCGGTGGGAGTTTACCGCGAATCTGCACGTCTTTCTTATACCGACGACGATACCACGAGGCGTTACGCTGACTGAGGCGGTAGCGGTACTTTTTTCCTTGCTTCCGCTCTTCTTTACTATTCGTGTACGAGTAGGAACCCCGGTACGTATATCCGTAGCTGTAGGAACCGTAGCGCCCATGGCGGGCGGGGATGACGCCGTTGAAGATACACCCGGCGAGTTGAATATTCGCGTTGGTGAGGCTCTCAACGAGGGAGCGGAGGGCGTTGCGGTTCGTTACGCCTGCTCGGACGGTGACGATTAACCCATCGACGTGCTTCCCGATCGCCAGGAGCTCACTTGCGGCATCAAGTGGTGGGGCGTCGATGATGATGTAATCGTAGATTTCAGCAAGGCGCTTAAGCCCAGCGACATACTTCGGGTTGGAGAAGATTGCTGCGGGGATGAGGGGTTGGGAGCCAGCAGGAAGAAGATGAAGGGTTTCAACGTCTTCAAAGGGTTGGATGATACACTCCTCAAGACTAACGCCTTTCGTCACAAAATCAACTAACCCTAGCTCTTGGCGGGAGAAGCGAAAAAAGCGTTCCATACTCGGTAGGCGAAGATCGCCATCGACGATTAAGACGTTGTTTCCTAATTGAGCAAGAGCGAGGGAGATGTTGGCGATAATCGTACTTTTACCTTCAGCCATCGCGCTACTAGTAATCGAGAAGATCTTATTCCCATCCATTGAGTAGACCATGTTGGCTATCAGCTTAAGGCGCTCCGCTTCAAAGGAGTTGGGGTGGTTACGAACCATGAAGGTGGGATAGACGTCCCGCGCTCGAGTCTTGATGATCGGGACCCACCCAAGGGTGGGAACGCTCCGACCTAAGGCGCGTTGAAGTTGGCTTTCATCTTGAATTGAGATATCCAGTGACTCCACTAAAAGGGCGAGTAAAAGCCCAATCGCAGCTCCTAACAGAAGGGCAACGGCGATGATCAAGAGGGAGTTCGGACTCACTGGGCGGGTGGGTAAACTCGCTTGGTCGATAACTTTGACGTTTCCGCTCACTGACGCTTCAAGGAGTTTAATCTCCTCAAGCATCTCCCTCAGCTTCAACCCGATCGCTTCACTGATCTGCACATCCCTGAGCAATTCAGAGAGGTGGCGCTCTAAGACAGGAAGGCGCGAAAGCTCCTCTTCAAAGACCGCAACACGGCTTTCGAGGATCGTAACCATCACATCGGTGGTGAGGATTTGGGCGATATTTTGGGCCATTGCATCGACGTAGCAACACTCAACGAGGCTTCGAACGCGGTTAAGCAAGTTCTTCTTCGTCGTATCGATCGCGTTGTTCACTGTGAAGATCCGTGACACGGTCCCTTCGGAGAGCGCCCCTTGGCCTAAGTTCGTTGGAAGGGACTCATACATCGTAAGCTCAAGCATCCACGATTCGAGGTCATCGAGGCTGCGCTTAATTGCATCATCTTGGCGAATTGAGGCGAGGAGGCTTTGAGCTGTGTGTCCGTGCTCGCTGATGAGCGGCTCATACGTTGCTAAGCCGATGTACGCTTCTTCAAGTTGAAGGCGCAGTGGCTCGAGACGTAAGTCGTAGTAGGAGATTTGATTCACTAAGAGTGAACTCTTATCGGAGAGTTGGATGATTTCACTGCGCTCGCGGAAATCCCCGAGGCGATCATTGGCGTCGCGCAGGGCGGCGTCGTTGACGGGAATCTGCCCTTCGATGAACGTTCGCTGGGCGGTCTTGGAGTTGCGGGCGATTGAGGTGAGCATCGAGTCGTAGCTCTTTGCTAAGACGTTGGCGAAGTCTTGGGCGAAGTAGCGGTTTGCATCAGTGACGCTGATACGAACGATGTTTGTCTCTTTTACTGTAGAGACGGAGATCTTCTCCCGCATCGAGCCACGTACGCTACTATCTAAGTAGGAAATCCCTTCATCGTTAGTGTACTTCGATAGATCAAGAAGGCCTAAGGCACTGTTGATATTACTCCGGGAGGTGATGAGCTCGACTTCGGTGGCAATCTTCGCCCCAGAGGAAGAGACACTGAGCAGTGAGTCAATGGATGAGGAGTTTTGAATTGGGTCTACAAGAACGGAGACTTGGGACTCGTACAGGGGCGTCGCCCAGTATAAGTACCCAATGGCGCCACCGAGAACGAGAACAAGGCCGAAGAGAAACCAGAAGAAGCGTTTTCGAAAGATGGCGATTAATTCCTTAATCGTCATCCCTTCGTCTTCGTGTTGCTGAGCCATCACAAATTGGTCATCGTATGGTTGATTCATCAGCCTCTCCAACTATAAGGATCGTACATCTTTAATAATACTCAGCGTGGTGGAAACTATTCCTAAAATTGCTGCTACTAATCCAACTATCGCCACAGTGGGCGCAATATCTTTCGTAAATGTATCCCGCTTTACGGTAATTGTCGACTCAGGGGGGACTTCCTCTTCACCCTTAGCAACCTTCTTCCCATCGGGAGTCTGCACTTTTACCGAGAGGGGGAAGGCGGCATCACTACTGGGCCCACCAGCTAGAGCGATGTAGTAACTCGGGCTTTTATTCGGAGCGTAGGCGTACATGCCAGTGCGCCCCACCCCGCCGGTGACGGAGACGAAGCGTTGGCTGAAGGGAATCATAATCTCATCTTCGTTTTGCAGCAGTAACTCAGCGTTGGGATCAACGCCGTACAGGATTTGCTGGAGGTTAATAGGAATCCTTTTTCCTTCGCGGATGATGTACGCCTTCTCTAAGTCACTTATGGAAAGCAGGCGGCCACTAAGGGTTTCAAAGACGTGCTTGAGCGTTTCACCGGGGTAGATCTGGTAGAAGATGCGCCCTGAGACGTAGCCGGTGAGGGCAACACTACCAAGGGTGCTCGCCGCTTCTGTTGAAGCGATCGCCCCTTCAATCTTCACCGATTGCGGCATTGGAGTGAGCATATCGACGTAGACTTTATCTAAGTGCTTCAGCTCAAACGTCTCACCGTGTACTAAGTCGGCGTAGAGGATGATCCAATCGTTTGATGCGGCATCGAAGCGCTGAATGCGGATTCGTTGAATATCCCCTCCGGCGATAACACCGCCCGCGTAGGTGGTGATCAGCGAAGCGAGGGTATCGCCCTCAACGAGCTGGTAGGAACCACTGCGGTAAATTGAGCCATCGATTTGAACGAGGCGCTCAGCGCGCCCTAGGTGCACAACATCGCCACTCTTTAAGAGGGGGTCTTCACTGAGTACCCCTTTTCGGGAGGCGAGGTAGAGATCATACGACTCTTCACTCCCATCGGCGTGGGTAATACGAACGTCCCGCGTTGATGAGTACGGCGTCGCCGCCCCAACTACTTGTGAAAGACGGGTAAGGCCCCACGCTTGCACTGTTCTCGATCCTGTGACTTCTCCGATGACACTAACAAAGAAGGAGCCAACTCCGGTGAAGGTAATTTGGGGGTTAGGATAGCTGTGGTACGTTTCAATGAGCTTGATAATCTCCTCGCTCATCTTCTGAAAGGTAAGACCTTGGCCGTTGACTCGGCCAAGACCTGGGAGAACCACTTGGTACGTCTCGTTAACTTGCAAGTCGATGGAAACAGTTTTTAATCCATCGAGGTAGACAACGTGGTACGTGTCCCCGGGGGTCACGGGATAGGAGGGCTCACTGATCGCATTTAAGAGGCGCTCCTGACTAGAGGGGGTTGCCGGGGTTGTCGCTAAGCCAAGCTGCTGGGCGTACGATTGGACCTGAACACTCGTCCCAACGATGTCTTTCGTGGAAGATCCGTAGAGGGGTGAACGGATTACCAGGCCAGTGTCCGCCGCCCAAAGAGTTATTTGGGCAACGAGCGTGAGAAGTACCAGGGCAACCAGATAACGGGTTGATCGTTGTTTCATTGTGTTCCACACCTCCATTTCCCAGAAAGTATAGACATAATATACGGGGATACAGGTTACAAACAAGGCATATAGTCGGTAATTACTCGCAACGAGTGCATATTGAATTGATTTCTCTCCTTCTCTACGATGGTGCTATGAAAACAAACGCAATGCGAATCCTAGAAATGAAGAAGATTCCGTTTGAAGTCCTCACCCTTCCCATTGATGAAGAAGTCCTTGATGCCGTGCACGCTGCCCACCTTGGCGGTGTTGATCCTCAGCTCGTCTTTAAGACGATCGTCATGGTTAATGAACAAAAACACTACTTCGTCTTTTGCGTACCAGCCGATCGTTCGATCAGCGTGAAGATCGCCCGTCAGCTCACTAATAGTAAAAGCCTTGAGCTCGTGAAGCTCAGTGAGATTCAAGCGGTAACCGGGTATATTCGTGGCGGATGCTCCCCGATTGGGATGAAGCGCCTCTTTCCCACCTACATCGATGAGAGCGCTTTCGCCCTCCCCTTCATCTACGTCAGTGCAGGGAAGCGGGGGTATCAAGTCCGCCTAAACGCTGATAATTTACTCACCGTCGTTGATGGAATCCGCTCTGAGATTACTTCTCCCGGCGAATACTCGTAAAGTAGCGGCGCACTCGAATCGAAAGGTTTAAGGCAAGTAAGAGAAAGAGAACAACAAGAGAGCCAACTAACAACGCTGACGCCCACCTCAGTGCCCAAAGCCCTTTGAGGTAGTGGGTCAATAGTAAGTCAAAGACGGTGAGGGTGATAAAGACGATGAAGAGCGTCGAGAGAACGACTTCGCCAATCGTTACGCTACGGACTCGCCGCTTAGCGAGGATGAAGAGAAGAATTCCTAACGTCACGATCGCAGTGAGCCAAATAGGAAGAGCGACGGGGATAAACCACGTAAGGGCCGAAGAGAGAATGAAGTTCAACGCTGCGAGGTAGCCAAGAATGGCAATGAGGGTCGTTGTGATCTTCACCCCAACACCCCGCTTTGGCCACGGGGTAAAGGGGAAGACCCCAATAACCCAGAAGAGGGCGATCGAGAGCGTCGTGATGAGCGACCAGTTCAAGGCTCCTAAGGAGGCGTCGATGACGAGTAGGAGAAAACCACTCACCCCGAGGTGCACCGTTGCCTGATTAATATATCGCTTCTTTCCCATCAAGCCGTAGCTGAGGGAGATAATTGAGCTCACAATGGCAGCGAGGGGAATAAGGATAATCTTTCGATGACCAGCAAGAGCTAAGGCGAGGCCGACGCTGATAAACGCCACCGTCCCTAAGGCGATCATTAACTCTAAAATCCCTTTGCGTGCTTTACTTAATCCTTCTTTTTGTGCCGGCTCAAGCTCCTGGGCGAAGAGCGGAGAAGCTACTTCTTCAACAACGCCCGGGGGAAGGAGTACTGGGGTTTTGCACAACGGACACTCAGTGGAGCCGTCGGCGAGTTTTACTCCGCATTGAACACAATATGCCATTATCGACCTCCTCGGTTGGAGAAAACTTCCACCTTGACCCCATCGTGAATGAGGCGCTCGGCGTAGATTCGCTCCAATTGAGTATCGTTTGTAAAGAACGAGGAGAAGTTTAAGACCACCTCATCCTTGAATCCAACAACTGCAAGGACAACTTTATTCAGTAAGCCTGGACTGAGGTGAAAGTCCATCCGCTTCACAAGACTTTCGACTTGAGGCGGAAGGTGGACAAAGCCAAGGTTGCTGATCACCCCACTGTACTGCTGATCCCCTAAATAGTCACTGAGGAGCTTAAAGAACGGGTTCTTAAAGATTGTAGGAACGAAGCGTAAAGCCACAGCGCGCTCACCGCCAACGTTGCGTCTAATTTGAGCAAGGAGCGCCTTCTTATCTTGGGCGAGCGCCATTTGGAAACGGACGTGGTGAGCAATCTCCTCAAAGGAGTAATACCCCCGCTTTGTTTCAATACCAACAACGGCGAAGAGGGTGAAGTTTCGAATCGTTTGAAGATTGAAAATCTTTCGAAGGTTCATTGGAACGGAGATGCGAATCGGGCGGCGCTTCTTCATCCTCTTTTTTTCAGTGAGCTGGAGCTCCTGAAGGGAGTAGATGTAGAGCGCTCCGAGGTATTGTCCGATCGTTAAGCTATACCGCTTCGCCACTGCTTTAAGCTCTTCACTCTTCATCACAGCGCTGATCACCTTCACCCGCTCATCGAACGCTGCTTCCCCTTTGTAGTGGTACGCTTTGGAGTACGTAGGATACCCCGGTAGGCTCGGATCAAAGAGCGTTTGGAACGGGTCACTGACCTCCCACGGTTCGGGCTCTTGGGCAAAGGAGAGCCCGCCGTTGAATGAAACGGGGCGATCAAGGTGGGCAAAGTAGCGCTCAAGAAGAAGCTTAAAGATTTCTAGGAGCCCCGTC
>JBBADN010000075.1:0-6485 GCA_041656455.1 Sphaerochaeta sp.
GCAGCAGCGACAGCCTTCGCTGGATCAGCGAGCGCTGGTGGGGCACTCATCCCATATACAGCACTTCCGGCAGGAAGGGTAAGGTCTTTGGCACCGGCGATTAAAGGGTTTGGTACATTCATGGTGTCCGCCTTGGTGTTAAATACATACGAGCGTATGTAACTTACAACTGTTGGCCTACATCGCCAATCTTTCGCTGATGGGCTTCGAGGTTTTCCGTGTTCACTAAGCCCTTCTTAATTTCATAACAGTTTATTGTACTTTTGTTTCTTTAATTTGACTTATGAGACCCACACTTGTAGAATGAACATACGTGAAAAGATCTAGTTAGATCCAGAAGGAGAAGAAGCATGAAAAAACTGTTTGTTTTGCTCTGTGTCCTCATGGTGTTGAGCATTGGGCTCTTCGCTCAAGGAGCAAAAGACGCGGGGAAGGCCACCCTCAGAGTAGGAATGGTAACCGACGCGGGCACCATTGATGACAAGTCCTTTAACCAGGGAACGTGGGAAGGTATCCTACGTGCCGAGAAAGACTTCAACCTTGATGTGAAGTACCTCAAGCCAGCAGGAACAACGGAAGCCGATTACCTAAAAGAAATTGGTAACCTCGTTGACGCAGGGTACACGATGGTCATCTGTCCAGGGTTCAAGTTTGAAACTGCCCTCTTTGAAGCACAGGACAAGTATCCAAACACAAAATTCGTTATCCTCGACGGTGAGCCGCACAGCGCTGACTACTCCGAGTTCCGAATCGAAAAGAACGTTGTTGGTGTCTACTGGGCCGAGCACGAATCTGGCTTCCTTGCCGGTGTCGCTGCTGCTCTTCAGATGAAACAAGGGAATTTTGGCTTCATCGGTGGAATGGAGATTCCAGCTGTCCAGAAGTTCAACTGGGGCTTCCAACAAGGTGTTCGCTACGCAAACACAAATCTCAAAACCAATATTCGAATGGATCAAGTAAACAACCTCTATGAAGGCTCCTTCGATAATATCGGTGCTGGTCAACAGATTGCTGCAGCAATGTACGACCGCGGTGTTGATGTAATCTTCGCAGCCGCTGGTGGTGTTGGTGTTGGTGTTATTAACGAAGCTAAGAACCGCGCTTCCTCAGGCAAGAACGTCTGGGTTGTCGGTGTTGACGTTGACCAGTACTCTGAAGGCCTTATGCCCAACGGTAAGTCAATCATCCTCACCAGTGCGATGAAGTATCTTGACCGCGCATCCTACGACATGATCGAGCACGAGCTCAATGGAACGTTCCCCGGCGGAACCACCCTCCACCTCGATGCCCGCAACGATGGCGTTGGTATTCCAGTGGAGAACCCCAACTTGGATAAGAGCGTCATGGATGAAGTTAGTCGAGTTTACGCCAAGCTTAAGAGTGGCGAAATTAAAGTCGCTGAAAGTGGCGATGGCCTCTTCAAGTAATTCCACTTGTTTCTAATTATGGGCCACCTCTTTTTTGGGTGGCCCTTCTCCTACCTTTGAGGTTAGTAATGAACCACGTAATTGAAATGTTGAATATTCGCAAGGAGTTCCCGGGCGTAGTGGCGAATGATAATATCACGCTACAGGTACGCGAAGGAGAAATCCATGCGATTCTCGGTGAAAATGGGGCGGGTAAATCGACCCTGATGAGTATACTTTTTGGTCTCTATCACGCTGATGAGGGAGTCATCAAAGTTCGCGGCAAAGAGGTCCACATTAAAGACCCCAACGACGCGAACGACTTGGGCATTGGAATGGTCCACCAACACTTCCAACTGGTTCATAACTTCACTGTTACTGAAAACATCATCCTCGGCAAAGAGGGCGGCTTCGTCTTGAAACGGAAAGAAGCGTCCAAACGAATTGCCGAGCTTTCAGCCCGCTACGGGCTGAACATCAATCCCGACATGATCATCGAGGATATTACCGTCGGGATGCAGCAGCGCGTTGAGATTTTAAAGATGCTCTACCGCGATGCGGATATCCTCATCTTCGATGAGCCGACGGCGGTGCTCACCCCCCAGGAAATTGATGAATTAATGCAGATCATGCGAAACCTCATTAAAGAGGGCAAGAGCGTCATCCTCATCACCCACAAGCTCGCTGAAATTAAAGCAGTCGCTGATCGCTGTACGATTATTCGCCGAGGCAAGTTCATAGACGTCGTCGACGTCGCCTCCACTGGAGTAAACCAGATGGCTGCGATGATGGTCGGCCGCCCTGTCAGTTTTAAAGTTGAAAAAAAACCCGCCCACATTGGGCGAGTCATCTTAGATATTCATGATCTTACCGTCTTAAACAGTAAGAAGCTTCCCGCTGTGAAAGAACTCAACCTCAACGTTCGCAGTGGAGAGATCGTTGGAATTGCCGGCGTTGATGGCAACGGCCAAAGTGAGTTAATCGAGGCGATCACTGGCTTAAGGCCCATTGTCAGTGGGCTCGTCTCCCTCGATGGGAATGATATCACTAACGCCCCGATCCGTACCCGCAATGAAATTGGCCTTGGGCACATTCCCGAAGATCGCCAGCGGCGCGGGCTCGTCTTAACAAGTGCCGTCTATAATAACATTGCAATTAAAGAGTACTATCACACCCCGTTTTCAAACCATGGACTCTTGAACATCTCTTACCTTCAAGAGTACGCCCAGCGGGTCATCGAGCAGTTTGACGTGCGTAGTGGTGAAGGGATCTTCTCTCACGCCGGTAAGCTCAGTGGGGGAAACCAGCAAAAACTCATCGTTGGGCGGGAGATTGTTGCAAATCCCCAACTCCTCATCGCGGTGCAACCCACCCGGGGCTTGGACGTTGGGGCGATTGAATACATCCACTCCCAACTCGTTGCCCATCGCGATAAGGGCCACGCAGTGTTGCTTGTTTCTTTTGAACTTGATGAGATCTTTAACCTCTCTGATCGAATCGCGGTGATGCACTCCGGGAAGATCATGGATGTGGTCCTTCCCAATGAGACGGACGAAGCGGCGGTTGGCTTGATGATGACAGGAATTGCTACAGGAGGTACGGCCAATGATTAATAGACGGCGAAAAGTACGCCAAGAGGGGAACACCTTCCTCATGGCGGTAAGCGCAGTTGTTCTTGGACTTGTCGCTGGGGCGCTCTTAATGGCCCTCATCGGCTCAAACCCCTTCAGTGGATTTTACTACCTCTTCCGCGGTGGCTTAATGAATATCGAGCGGGTGGGTAATACAATGGCTACTGCTACCACACTGATGCTCGTTGGCTTATCTGTTGCCTTTGCCTTCAAGACAGGGCTTTTTAATATCGGAGCGAGTGGGCAAATGCTCATCGGAGGACTGTGTGCAACGATCGTAGCGCATAAAGTCTTCCTTCCCCGTCCCCTCTTTTTGATCGTCCTCATCGCAAGTGGACTCATTGGGGGAGCGATTTGGGGAGTTATCCCGGGTCTGTTAAAAGCTCGCTTCAACGTTCACGAAGTTGTTGCAACAATTATGATGAACTGGATTGCCTACTGGTCGGTCTACTACTTTGTTCCCGCCTACTTAAAAGGACCCTCGTTGGAAACTGAGAGTGCATCAATTCTTGTTACCCAATCCCTAAGGGCACCGTGGCTGACGAAGCTTTTCCATGGTTCGTACATGAACCTCGGCTTCTTTATTGCAATTGCTTGCGTCATCTTAGTGAAGTTCATCCTCGATAAAACAACTCTAGGCTTTGGTTTGAAAGCGGTTGGCTTTAACCGTTACTGCGCCGAATACGCCGGTATTCGCGTTAACCGGAACGTCATTATCTCCATGATGATCGCCGGAGCTCTTGCGGGGTTAGCTGGTCTTTCCTTCTACACTGGGTACTCACGGAACATGCAAATCGGAGTGCTCCCCGCCCAAGGCTTTGATGGCATCGCCGTTGCCCTTCTTGGGGCGAGTAATCCCCTAGGAGTTTTCTTCAGCGCCCTTTTCTTCGGGGTGCTGCAATCGGGGAAGGGGTTCATGAATGCGATGACCGCCGTCCCCCCGGAGATCGCCGATACAATCATCGCCACGATTATTTACTTTACCGCTACGAGTGTCCTCTTCGGTCGAATGTGGGATTCAATCTTCAAGCGCTTTAAAAAGAACCCCAAGGAGGAACAGTAGGATGTGGAACACGTTATCGAGCATCTTCCCCTATGCGATCGGCTATACAATGCCGATGCTGATGGCAGCCCTTGGGGGACTCTATAGTGAACGCAGCGGGGTGACGAACCTCGGCTTGGAAGGATTGATGGTAATCGGGTACTTCTTCAGTGCGATGACGATTAAGCTCACTGAAGCAACCCTTGGGGCAAATGCCCTTCCGATCGGCCTCATCGCTGGGATGGTCGCTGGGGCAATCTTCAGTCTGCTCCACGCCTTTGCTTCAATAAATCTGAAAGCTGACCAAGTGATCAGCGGCACAGCGATTAACATGATCGCCGGTGCGCTGACAGTCTACCTCGCCCGGACGATCAGCGGTAGTGGAAACGTCCGAATCATGATGGGCATCATTCGAAAGAACATCCCCGTTCTTCACCGCCTCCCCATCATCGGCCAGCTCTTCTTTACCCAGACGTATTGGACGACGTGGATTTGCCTCCTCATCTGGGGAGTCTCCTACTTCTTGCTCTCAAAGACGAGCTTCGGCCTCCGCCTCCGGGCGTGTGGTGAGCACCCTTCAGCGGTTGCCTCAGCTGGAGTGAACGTCCACTTGATGCGCTACATCGGAGTCATCCTCAGTGGAGCACTCGCCGGCTTTGGTGGGGCAGTCATCCTCATCACCTACAGCGGTGAGTTTAACGGCACCGTTGCTGGTCTTGGTTTCTTAAGTATCGCGGCATTAATCTTTGGCCAATGGAAAGCTCTTGGGATTTTAGGGGCGACGTTCTTCTTTGGAATTGCGACGACGATTGCCAACGTCAGTCAAGTTATTCCTTCATTGAAGATTATTCCGCCAGTCTACTTTAAAATATTTCCCTATGTGGCGACCCTCTTAGCGTTGGTGGCGTTCTCCAAGCGATCAGCCGCTCCGCTAGCAAGTGGACAGCCGTACTAGGGTGGAGGAATGAATGGATAATTTATTGATGAAGATGCAGGAAGCTGCGATGTACATTACCAGCCGCATCGGCTCTGAGCCCGTTGATATCGGGATGGTCCTCGGTAGTGGTCTTGGTGATTTAGCGGATAACCTTGAAGGGAGTGTTGCGATCTCCTACAAGGACATCCCCCACTTCCCCGTCTCCACCGTCTTTGGCCATAAAGGCCGCCTTGTTGCTGGGATGCTTGAGGGCAAGCGTGTCCTCTGTATGCAGGGGCGCTTCCACTACTACGAAGGGTATGGGATGGACCAAGTCGTCTTCCCCATCCAGGTAATGCAAGCCCTTGGGATTAAAAACCTCCTTGTTACCAATGCTGCTGGCGGGGTGAACACCTCCTATAAAGTCGGCGAGCTAATGCTCATCACCGACCACATCAAGCTGATCGCCGATAACCCGCTTCACGGACCCAACCCCGATCAGCTCGGCGAACGCTTCTACGATATGAGTGAAGCGTACAGTAAAGAGCTCATCACCGTTGCTGAAGAGAAAGCCCAAGAGCTTGGTATCCACGTCCAAAAAGGGGTGTACATGTTCTTTGCCGGCCCGGCGTATGAAACGCCCGCTGAGATTCGAGCAGCACGGGTTCTTGGTGCTGATGCCGTCGGAATGTCCACCGTTCCTGAGGCGTTAGTAGCGAGTCACATGCACATGAATACTTTGGGCATTAGCTGTATCACCAATATGGCTGCTGGGGTGTTAAACCAACGCCTCACCCACCAAGAGGTAATGGAGACGGGCGAGCAGGTGAAAGGGGACTTTACCCGCCTTGTTCACGCAATCGTTCGCTCATGGCCCTTATGAGCATAGAAGAGTACATCAAAACCTTTGATCTTCAGCCGCTCGAAGGGGAGGGGGGCTTCTTTAGGCGGGTCCATACCCTCAAGGATGGAAGTGTCATCTACTACGCCCTTGATGAGGCAAACTTCTCCTTTACCCATCGCTTAGAAAGTGATGAGGTGTGGTTTCACCTCGATGGGGCGGCGGTAACGATAATCACGATCGATAGTGAAGGAAAAGAAGAAGAGCACACCCTTGATAAGAGCAATCCCATCGTTGTCGTCCCTGCCCACTATTGGCAGAGCGCCCGAACCAACAACGGAGCCGCGCTCTGCGCTACAACAATGAGTCCTGGATGGAAAGAAGAGGAGTTCACCCTCGCTGATGAGGCGTTTATTAAGAACTATCCCAAGACAAGGAGGCTCGTTCAATGAAGCGGATGTTGATCAGCGGCGGGACTTCTACCATTGGACGGGCAGCGGTCGCGGCGTTTGTTGAAGAAGGGTGGTATGTCTACCTCGGGTATCACACCAATAAAGAAGGGGCAGAGACCCTCGCAACAGAGTACCCTACCTCCGTTCAAGCAATTCACGTAAATCTTCAAGATTCCTCAACGATCGAAGTGGCCATT
>JBBADN010000076.1:0-6475 GCA_041656455.1 Sphaerochaeta sp.
GGTAGTCCATCGCTTCAAAGCCTTTCTCTTTTAAGAGGCTTAAGGTGAGGAACTCCCCTTTAGACTTACTCATCTTTCCCGTCTCATCGAGGAGGAACTCCCCGTGGAGCCAGTAGTTCACCCACTCTTTCCCCGTTGCAGCTTCACTTTGAGCGATCTCGTTGGTGTGGTGGATCGGAATTGCGTCAATTCCCCCACAGTGAATATCAAAGTGCTCACCTAAGTACGTCATGCTCATCGCCGAGCACTCGATGTGCCACCCGGGAAAGCCTCGCCCCCACGGCGAGTCCCACATCATCTCTTGCTCACCAAACTTACTTTGGGTGAACCAGAGGACGAAGTCTTTAGGGTTTTTCTTATACTCATCCGCTTCAACGCCTTCGCGCACAGCGGTTTGGAGGGATTCAAGGTCTAATCGAGCGAGCTTGCCGTAGTCATCGATCGTATCAATGGAGAAGTAGACGTTTCCACCGCTTTGGTAGGTGTGTCCGTTCGCTTCAAGGCGCTTGATCAGATCAATCATCTCTTGGATGTGGTCAGTTGCTTTGCTGATCGTCGTGGGCCGAATCATCTTCAGCTCATCAAAGTCCTGAAAGAACGCCTTGGTGTAATACTCGGCGATCTCCCACGCACTCTTCTTTTGGCGGCGCGCCATTACTTCAAGCTTATCTTCGCCATCATCACCATCACCACTTAAGTGGCCAACGTCAGTGACGTTCATCACGTGGTTAACTTCAAAGCCCGAGGCGATGAGGACACGTTTTAAGAGATCTTCAAAGAGGAACGTCCGTAGGTTTCCGATATGGGCGTAGTTGTAAACCGTCGGACCACAGCTGTACATCCCAACCTCGTGTTCTTTGATGGGGATGAACTCTTGTACTGTCCGACTCATTGTATTGTAGAGGCGAAGCGCCATAGGTGACTCCTTTGGATTGTCTTGCCGAGAAAATTTGGCTAAGATGGCTCCATGCCTACCAATGTACGCAATAGGGTTGAAAAAATCAACCTTGAACACGATGTCTCCCTCGCTGAATTCTCAACGATGAAGTGTGGCGGAAAGGCAGACCTCCTCTGCTATCCAACGAATTTACAAGAACTTAGAGCAGCGCTTCACTACGCCAAGAGTGAGCACCTTCCCATCACGATCCTTGGAGGAATGTCCAATTCGCTCATCAGCGATGAGGGGATTGAGGGGTTGGTTATCATGACCAAAAACCTTCGCACAGTAACGAGGCGAGGTAGTCTGCTTTCTGCCCAAGCAGGCAGTGTTTTTGAAGAGGTAATCGAGGTAAGTATTGAGGAAGGCCTAGGGGGCTTAGAGCACTACTACGGGATTCCTGGCTCTATTGGTGGGGCACTTTGGGGAAACGCTGGGGCGCACAACCACCAAATTTCTGAAGTCACCCTCTTTGCAGATTTTCTCGACTACGACGGTAATAGTATCCGCAAGCAGATCGTCAGCGAGGAGTTCTCCTACCGGATGAGTCCCTTTAAAGGTACACAAGGCCTCATCCTCTATGAGCTCCACTTCGCTCTTCGCCCCATAGGTGATACGCACACCCTAAAAACAACCGCCCTTAAATATAAAGAACGAAGAAAAACCCAACAGCAGTACCGCTACCCCTCCCTAGGCTCAATCTTTAAAAACCCCATTGATCAGAAAGCTGGGGCGCTTCTTGAAGCGTGCGGTCTGAAAGGGAGGCGCATTGGTGGGGCACAAATCGCCAACCACCACGCGAATATGTTCATCAACGTCGAAGGAAGAGCAACATCAACAGAGATGAACGCACTGATCACCCTCGCCAAAGAAGAAGTGAAGAAGCGCTTTGATATCACCCTCGAAGAGGAGATCACCCACGTTGGTCGATGGTAAAGATTCTTCGATAGATCACCGTCACCGCTCCTTTTTTTGAAAGACCGAGGATAATCTCGCCCCACTCAAAGCGATGGGTAAACTCATAGGCGAATACCCCTAGCCCTACCTGTACATTCCCAACTGGGGTGGTGAGCTCCCCATACCACCCGCTTCGCTCTTTCCAGCCAAGCGTTACTCGAACCGAAGCGCGTTGAGCGCTCAATCTCAAATCGACTTCTCGCCGCTGAATGAGAGCAGCGTTCGTTGTGAGGGTGAGGCGATAGTCAACACTGAGGCGATAGATGCCAATACTCTTCATCGCCCAGCTGTGGTGGCGGTAGCGCAGTGGTTGGCTTTTTCCACTGTACAGCGGCTCTGGGCCAAGGCTCACCTCAGCGTTTGTTCCAATATCTTTTTCACCCAGGGTAACGCTGAGGCGATAGGGATAGGAAGAAGAGTCGACGATGCTCAGCACTGTGACTGAGCCAACAGTGGCAGTAGCGCTCACTCCAAGAGTGATGGGGGTGTATTCACTGCCGGTAAGGGTTAAAATAATCGGGCCTTGTTTGTAGTGCAGATATCCACTGACGCCTTGGTTTTGGGGGGATAGAAAGATTGTAGAAGATTGAACGCGAGGAAGATTGATAATTAAGGCTTTAAACGCTCCCCTCTCACCACCAACGCCAATCGTACCCCCATCGCTGTGAAAGAACGAGAATATTCCACTGCTTGTCTCAAGGCGAGTTTCAACAAACGAGGCAGAGCGAAGGGCAACAAGCCGGGTGTTTTTAAGGACGAGGCGCGTTTGACCGAGACGAAACGGGCCGAGGGAGATTGCGGTGAAAATTTCTTCTGATCCAAGGTCGAAGGTTAATTCCCCTACAAAGGCCTTACTCGTTAGCCCAAGACGAAGGCGCTGATTCAAACTCTCAGAGGTGAGAATGACATCAACCGCAGAGCTTAAGGGGAGACAAAGGGTGAGTATAAGAGATACGAAGCAGAGATGTCTCATTATCTCTTAAGGATAAAAGATTGATTACTCGCTTCATGTTGATTCTTCGTCTCATTAATGGTTTAATAATCAATGGCTCCAAAGCCAACTAATCAATGCATTATTTATCCAATATGAGGAGTTCTTCATGGTAATTTTAACCTTGAATTGTGGCAGTTCTTCTGCAAAGTACCAAGTCTATGACTGGGAGAAGAAGGAAGTACTCGCCGTCGGTGTCGTCGAGCGCATTGGCCTTGAGTATTCAACGATTGAACACAAGGCTGTTGATAAGGAGGAGTACAACGCTGAATTCTCCTCACCCACCCATAAAGAAGCGATTGAGCTTATTATTCGGATGCTTTTAGATAGCGAATACGGGGTGATTAAAGATCTGAAAGAAATCGGAGCGGTCGGTCACCGAGTCCTTCACGGTGGTGAGGTCTTTAAGCAGTCAGCGCTTATTGACGACCAAGTCCTCGTTCAGTTAAAAAATTACGTCCACTTAGGTCCGTTACACATGCCGGCGAACATCATGGGTATTGAAGCAGCCCTCAAGGCGATGCCAAGCGTTCCCCAGGCGATCATCCTCGATACGGCGTGGCACCAAACGATGCCCGAAGAGGCGTTCATGTACGCCCTACCCTACGAGTGGTACACCAAGTACAACGTCCGTCGCTACGGCTTCCACGGAACAAGCCACCTCTACTGCGCCAAGCGGGCTGCAGTTATCCTTGGTAAGAAGAACAAAGACACCAACGTCATCATCTGCCACATTGGCAATGGCGCGTCAGTCAGTGCCGTTAAAAACGGCGTTGCTGTTGATACCTCAATGGGACTGACCCCGTTAGAAGGCTTGGTGATGGGATCGCGCAGTGGGGACATCGATCCGGCAATTATCCCATACATGATGGAAAACACCGGGATGAGCGCCCAAGACATGGACTCCACCCTCAATAAAAAGAGCGGGCTTATCGGGCTTTGTGGCAAGAGCGACCGCCGCGACGTCCTTAAAGCGGCCCAGTCAGGCGATAAGAACGCCCAACTCGCCACCGATATGGAAGGCCGGCGTATTGGCAAGTACATCGGATCCTACGCAACACTCTTAGATGGAAGGCTTGATGCAATTGTCTTCACCGCTGGTGTTGGTGAAATGGGCCCCCACGTCCGAGCCAAAGCGTGTGAAGGCCTCGAGATCATCGGAGCGAAGCTCGACCTTGAAAAGAACAAGACGAGCTTTAGCCGTAACGGTGAGTTTGAAATCTCCGCCGATGATTCAAAGGTGAAGATCCTCGTCATCCCCACTGATGAAGAACTCGTCATGACGGAAGACGCCTTCGCCTTGATGAATGGAACGTACGATGTGCACACCAACTTCACCTACTCCTTTGAATCAAAAGAGTACGTCAATAAAGCCCGAGCCGAGGGCCTTGCGCGTGACGTCGCTAAAAACCCCGCTCTCGCTGAAATCCTTGCGATTAAGTAAGGAATAATACAGTCTAATTCAGGCGCCCATTTGGGCGCCTTTCTTTACGTAAGGCTCTTTAGATACCGAAAGAGGCGGGCAAAGAACGTATCCTCTTTAGGATCTAGGAGTTCTTCGGCAACGAGCGGCGGAGTCACAGTAGTGGTTGGATAGCGGCTTTGGACTTCTAATTGAATCATCCGCTCTACATCCTTTGGTGAAGCACTACCATTCAGAAGGCGCTCCATTAATGGGCCGACTTCATCGGCGAAGGTGATGAGGGACTCGAGCTCAGCTTGCTGCTGGGAAAGGAGTTCTTTTTCTTCTTTAGCAGTAAGCTTACTCGCCCCAACTTCACCGTGAAAGCAGATCAAAGCTACAAAGCGCGCCATTCGCTCCCCTCGCTCGATGCCTGAGGCGTAGTACGCTTCGTACTCCCGATTGATTACAACGCGATCACTTCCAAGGCGGTGAAACGCCATCGTTGCTAACGGATCGGGCGGGATGATGATATTCCGCCCCTCGATGAGGCTAAAGAACTTCTCTTGGCCATTTGTTGTATCACTGCGCCCGCTGTAATACTTAGGATTTTTGCCTTCTTCATTTAAAAGGCACACGACATACCGTTGGTCGACGATATCAACCCCTGAGCATAATGTTATTGCTTGTTCCATACCAAGAGCGTAGGGAAGATTAATTTTTTTTACGAGTTGTAAAAATAATTCTCATTTCTTCACGTGGACCCTTCTGCCTTCCCTTTCACCGCGCTTCTTGGTATTTTTAAGGAAGGAGGAATCCTATGAACAAAAATGAACGCCTGCTTATCGCAGTAGATATGCAAAATGATTTTGTAACGGGCTCCCTTGGCACAGAAGAAGCAACGCGCATCGTCGCCGGGGCAGTGAATAAGATTAAGAGTGAAAAAGGCCTCCTCGCCTACACCCTCGATACGCACTTTGAAGACTACCTTTCCACCAGTGAAGGCCGCGCCCTCCCCGTTGAGCACTGCATCAAAGGCAGTACGGGGCATGAACTTATCGATGAGTTAAAGAGTCTCTTAAAAGACGCACCGAGCTTTGAAAAGTACACCTTTGGATCAGTTGCCCTCGCCGAGTACATCCGTGACAACCCGGAGATTAAAGAAGTCGAACTCTTTGGCCTCTGTACTGATATCTGCGTCGTCTCCAACGCTCTGATGATTAAGGCGATGCGCCCCGAGTTAACGGTTAAAGTTGATGGAACGATCTCAGCTGGAACGAGTGTTGAAAAGCACAACGCTGCCTTAGATACGATGGAGTCGTGCCAGATCATAGTATCGCGGTGATTTTTCACCTTTTCGTAGACAATTGAAGCCTCCCCGAGTAGGATAGTGTATATCCTTTTGAGGAGGCCTTGATGCTACAGCCTTTATCCTACGTCCTAGTTACCCCATACACCGTTGCTAAAAGCCGGACTGGGGGAGTATTATCTCGCCTACTTTCGCGAATTTCCCTTGAGCTCGTCGGGGCACAGATGGTCGCCTTTGATGATGAGATCACCGAATCGTTTGCTCACATCATTGAGCAGCGCAGCCTTAAGGCGTGCTGTGGAGCAAGCAGGGAAATTCTCGGTACCTATATTCGTCAAAACATGGGCCCAAGTAGCGATGGCTCGCGCCACCGCTCGTTATTCCTCATCTTCCGTGGTGATAACCCCACCGCTGAATTAAGTAAGGTGTGTGGAACCTTCCAAAAGGATATTGATGACGTTGAAACCGTCAGTGGTGAATCAATTCGCGACACGTACGCGGACTTAATTTACCACGATGACGAGAAGAAGACGATTCGTTACTTTGAACCTGCGGTCATCACCGCTAGTGAACAAGGTGAAGCGGAGGCGGTGATCGAGCTCTTTGCCCAGTGGCTTCCAACCCAGAACAACCTCATCCACAACCGCCCCGACAGCTACTACAAAGAAGTTGAGCAAACCCTTGTGATTATCAAGCCCGATAACTGGCGCTACGCCTCCTCCCGACCAGGGATGATCATCGACATGTTTAGCCGCAGTGGCCTGCGCATCGTCGCGATTAAAGTCCTTAAGATGAGTGTTTCACAGGCGATTCAATTCTACGGACCAACGAAAGATGGCCTAAAGGCACGCCTCGCCCCCATTTATGGAATGCAAGCGC
>JBBADN010000077.1:0-6459 GCA_041656455.1 Sphaerochaeta sp.
GATCGGCAGTGAAGCGTTCGTTGTTGGCTCACATGAGTTCTACATGAACTACGCCGCCCGCAACAACAAGATGCTCTGCATCGATATGGGGCACTTCCACACCGAAGAGGACGTCTCCGATAAGCTGAGTTCAATCCTCCTCTTCGATGATGAAGTCTTACTTCACGTTTCGCGCCCGATGCACTGGGACAGTGACCACGTCGTTCTCTTTGATGATAAGACGAGGCGCGTCGCTCAAGAGCTCGTGCGTAGCGGCAAGCTTGAAGCGTGCCACATCGGCCTCGACTTCTTCGACGCCTCGATCAACCGTGTTGGAGCGTGGGCCACTGGAACGCGGTCGCTGCGCAAAGCACTCCTCTATGCCCTTCTTGAGCCGATCGACCAGCTCATTGAATATGAAGAGACGGGTAATGGATATGCGACGATGGCCCTCAGTGAACACCTCTCAGTACTTCCCTTTGGAGAAGTATGGGCACAGTTCCTTCGCCGGAACAACGCCCCTCAAGAGGGTGAGTTAATTACACGAATCAATGATTACGAAAAAGTAATCCTTCAGGAACGGAAATGAGTTTACAAGAGTTAATTACTGCTTCGCAACGCTACGGTCGTGATCCTTCCCTCGTGCTACTCGGGGGAGGAAACACCTCCTACAAAGAGGGGAATATCCTCTACGTGAAGGCAAGTGGACACGCCTTAGGCACAATCGATGAGAGCGGGTTTGTAAAAATGGACCGCTCAAAGCTTGCTGAGCTGTGGGACCATGACTTCTCAAGCGATGATGCCGCCCGCGAGGCTGAAGTTCTCGAGTTGATGATGGGCGCACGGCTTGCTGGGGAGAGTGCCCGCCCATCCGTTGAGGCGTTACTGCACGCCCTCTTACCGTTTACCTACGTCGTTCACCTTCATCCTGCCCTCGTCAATGGCTTAACGTGTAGCAAGGAAGGTGAGGCGTATACAAAAAAACTCTTCCCCAAAGCACTGTGGGTTGAGTTAGTGAAGCCCGGCTTCATCCTCGCCGACACGATTCGCCTCGCCCTCGAAGGGTTACAGACTACCCCCAACTTGATCGTTCTTCAAAACCACGGAATCTTTGTTGGGGCGGCGAGCTTAGAAGAGATTGAAGATTACTACCGCCACGTACTTCTAACCCTTGAGGCGCACCTTACGCGGGGCGTTGATGAGACGCCAGTTCACATTGAGCAAGCAATCTTTGATCCGATCAATGAAGAGATTAAGCGCCTCTTTATGAATGAAGTTTCCTATTTCCACACCAAGGAGACGGAGCACTTCCTAAAAGATGAGGCGAGCTTTTATCCAATCTCCTCTTCGTTTACCCCTGATCATATCGTCTACTCAGGCTTTAAGCCGCTGTACGTAAAAAGGGGTGATTCAATCAGCGAAGCGTTTAAAGCATATGCCGAAGCGTACGGTAAAAATCCAAAGATCATCGCTGTCCAGGGCGTTGGAGTCTTTGGCCACGGGGAGAAGCCCTTAGCGCTTTTCATCGACACGATTCGCGTCAGTGTCTACAGCGAAAGCTTCGGTGGCCCGTTATTCATGACTGAAGAGATGATTGAATTCATTCGAACGTGGGAAGTGGAGCAGTATCGGGCAACAATAAGTAAGTAAGTTTACCTGAATGTCAGGAAAGCATAGAGATCTGCAAGGCAGAAAATCAAAAGGAGTGAACGTATGATGAAGAAGACAGTACTCGTTGTTCTGATCATCGGCTTGGCGATTGGCACCATCTTTAGTGCCGGAACCAAGGAAGAAGCGAAAGCGCAAAAAGAAATCGTTATTCTCGTAAAGAATATGGGAAATGGTTTCTTTGATGCTGTGTTCAAGGGAAGTGAGGAAGCCGCCGCGGAGCTTGGTGGAATCAAGACCGTCTATCAAGGTCCTGCTCAGCCCACCGCTGAAGGACAAATTGAAATCATCGAAGCCCTCATCGCCCAACGCGTTGACGGAATTGCAATCAGTGCAAACGACGCTGATGCGTTAATTCCTGTTACGAAGAAAGCGATGGCCGCTGGAATCAAAGTGATTAGCTTTGACAGTGGAATCAACGTCGGTGGTCGAATTGTTGACCTCTTACCCTCCAACGCCGAACTCATCGGTCGTCAACAGATTCAGCTCGCGGCTGAACTTGCTGACTACGCAGGGGACGTTGCTGTTCTTTCCGCCAGTGCTCAGGCAACGAACCAGAACCTCTGGATCGACTGGATGAAGGAAGAGATTAAGGATGCGAAGTATTCGAAGATGAAGCTTGTTGAAGTCGTCTATGGTGATGACCTTCCCGACAAGAGCTATCGCGAAGCGGTTTCCTTGATGAGAAAGTATCCGAACCTTAAGGCGATCATTTGTCCGACGACTGTTGGACTCTTGGCAACCGCCCAAGCAGTGAAAGACGAAGGAAAAGCAGGCATCGTCGAAGTGACCGGCCTTGGCCTTCCGTCTGAAATGAAGGGATACATCCTTGACGGCACGTGCCGCCAGATGGCCCTGTGGAACCCGATTGACCTTGGCTACACCTCCACCTATATTCTTAATGCCCTTATCGATGGCACCAGAAGTGGAAGCGTTGGTGATGTAATCCCCGCCGGTCGCATGGGAAGTGTCAAAGTTGAAGAAGATGGATTAATCTACATGAGTACTCCGTACGTCTTTAACAAGGACAACATTGAGCAGTTCGCTGCTATTTTCTAAGAATCGATGAGACTAGGCTCTTCATACCCTGGAGGGCCTAGTCACTAGTAGGTGTCTGAGGAGGAACGGGTGAGTCAGCCATTAGTTCAGGTTCAAAATCTGACAAAAGTATTTCCTGGAATCCGAGCGCTGGATGATGTACAGCTGACGATTCGTAGTGGTGAAGTCCACGCCCTCATTGGTGAAAATGGGGCAGGAAAATCAACATTAGTTAAAGTTCTCACCGGGGTATACCAACCGACCGCAGGCCGAGTGCTCTTTGAAGGCACAGAGGTAACGTTCAAGCACGCAATCGCCGCTCAAGAAATGGGAATTGTTGCGATTCACCAAGAAGCGTCGATGTTCCCGGAGCTGAGCGTGATGGAAAATATCTACATGGGCCACCACGTCCGCCACCCAAAGACTCGCACCCTCGACTGGAAAGCGATGCGTAGCGAGACGCAAGCTCTCCTTGGGCGAATGCAGTTATCCATTAACCCTGATACCTTAGTAAAGAACCTCAGTGTCGCTCAACGACACATGGTTGAAATAGCCAAGGCACTGAGCCTTGATGCGAAGCTCGTCATCATGGATGAGCCAACCTCCGCCCTCACTGACCGCGAGGTTGAAGATCTCTACCGGATCGTTCGTCAGTTAAAAGCTGAAGGGAAGGCAATTTTATTTATCTCCCATAAGTTCAGTGAGATTTTTACGATTTGTGACTACTACACCGTCCTTCGGGATGGTCAATATATCGGTGAAGGTTCGATCACCACTTCAAGTGAAGATGAGATCATTCGAATGATGATCGGCCGCTCGATTGACCAGCTTTACCCCGACCACACCCCATCTTGGGGTGATGAGATCCTCCGCGTTGAAGGTCTTAGCCAACTCGGGGCATTTAAAAACGTTTCGTTCTCCCTACGAGAAGGGGAGATCCTTGGTCTCTTTGGCCTCATCGGGGCGGGAAGAAGCGAGGTTGTTCGAACAATCTTCGGAATTGATAAAATCGCCAGTGGATCAATGACGTTTGCTGGGTCTTCCTTTCATCCTAAAGGCCCCGTTGATGCGATGAGGAAAGGCATTGCACTCGTTCCCGAGGATCGTCAGCGCCAAGGCCTCATCTTAAAAATGAGTTTAACGCACAACATTTCTCTGCCAGTTCTTGAAACGCTCTCTTGGAGACGCTCTATTACCCAGAGAAAAGAAGAAACGACGTACGTCCTCGAACACGGTGAGAAGATGGAGATTCGAGCAGCGGGCTATCACGTCGATGCCGAGACACTCAGTGGGGGAAACCAGCAGAAAGTTGTCCTTGCCAAGTGGATTGGAACCTCCCCTAAAGTGTTAATCCTCGATGAGCCAACGAAAGGAATTGACGTTGCAACAAAAGCTGCGGTTCATGAGTTCATTTGTGAAATGGCGAGTAGGGGAGTTGCGATCATCCTCATCTCTAGTGAGCTTCCCGAAGTGCTTGGCTTAAGCGATCGAATCTTAGTGATGCACGAAGGACGGCAGACGGCGATTCTCGATCGAAGCGAAGCCAATGCTGAAACAGTGATGCGCTGGGCAATTTCAACTGAGGAGATGGTCAATGGTTAATAAGATGGTTAAAAATGTGTTTGCTCGGCGTGAAGCCACCTTGATGATCCTCTTAGCGATCCTCCTTGTGCCAATTACGATGCGCTCGCCTCAGTTCCTCTCCCCTCGAAACATCTCCACGATTTTAAATGACATGGCGATTTTGGCGATTGTTGCCATCGGTGAGTTCTTTGTCATCCTCTCCAATGGAATTGACTTATCCGTTGGATCGATTATCGCCTTTAGTGGTATGGCGTGCGGGATGATCAACGAAGCTCATCCCGTTGTTGGGGCAATACCACTGCTCTTCATTGGAATGAGTATCGGCTTAGTGATGGGCCTCTTTAATGGCGTGCTTGTTGCCTATGGAAAGATTCCCCCTATTATCACTACCCTTGGAACGGTGAATATCTACCGGGGGCTGACCTTCCTCCTTAGCGGAAACCAATGGGTTACCGCCCACGAACTCGCCCCGTCCTATATCGCGTTCCCACGATCAACGTTCTTAGGCATCTCCTACCTTCTGTGGATTGCCTTCATCGTTATCGCCATCTTCTACTACTTCAGTCGCTTTACCCGCACAGGCCGGGAGGTGTACGCCATTGGCGGGAATCCCACCGCTGCAAAGTTTGTTGGAGTGAATGAATCAAAGATTCGCCTTGTTGTCTTTGCGATCAGCGGCCTGCTTTGTGGGTTAGCTGGAGCGCTCTGGACTGCCCGCTACGCTTCTGCGGTAAACGAGATGGCCACTGGTTTTGAGATGCAGGCAGTTGCTGCGTGTGTCCTTGGTGGCGTGAACTTCGCCGGTGGAGCTGGAGCAGTGACTGGGGTAGTCTTAGGAACCCTCTTCTTAGGCGTTGTTACGAACGCTCTGCCGGTTATCTACCTTTCGGTATTCTGGCAAACCTTTGTTCAAGGGCTCATTATCCTAATCGCCCTTACGTTGAACACCCTCAGTGATCGACGCAAGCATACGAAGTTATTAGCACAGCGGAGGGCTGAGTAATGAGTGATAGGCGTGAATTAGTAGCAAAATCCCGGCTGATCGAAGAAGGGGCGTTAAAAGACCGCTTGATCAACTTCTTTACGATGTGGGAAGTCCTCCTCTCGATTATCTTCGTTGTAATGGTCATTTTTTTCTCCACTCAAACGCGCTACTTCCTCGATTGGTTTAACTTGATGAACGCAACGTTCCAATTCAGTGAAAAAGCGATTATGGCTCTGCCGATGATCTTCATCATCATGTGTGGAGACATCGATATTTCAATTGCCTCGATCATCGCCCTTTGTGCCTACGCTGTTGGCTCTGCAGCCTCCGCTGGTGCCTCGATCCCAGCTCTTATCGTAATCTCGATTTTGGTAGGAACCGCTGCTGGATTCTTCAATGGATTTATGGTGACGTTCTTAGAAATGCCAGCGATCGCGGTAACCCTTGCTACCCAATCAATCTTCCGAGGAATCTCAATCGGTCTTTTAGGCGACCAAGCGCGAACTCGTTTCCCAAAGAACTTTGGCTTGTTTGGCCAGGAGTTCATTAAAGGCACAACAATTCCCTTAGAGTTTGTTCTCTACCTCATCTTGATGTTGATCTTCGCCTTTGTTCTCCATAAGACCACCTATGGGCGTCGGCTCTATGCGATTGGAAACAGCGCTGAAGCGGCTCGCTTTAGCGGGATTAACGTGAAGCAGCTCAGGGTCATCAACTTTACCCTCACTGGCTTCATCAGTGGCCTTACCGCAATTCTCTTAGCGTCTCGAATTCTTTCCGTTCGCTCTAACATTGCAACGGGGTGGGACTTGGAGATTATCACCCTTGTTGTTCTCGGTGGGGTCTCGATCACCGGCGGAAAGGGTAGTGTGTGGGGAGTTTTCTTAGGCTCACTGCTCGTTGGATATTTAAAGTTTGGAATGGGGTTAATGAAGATGTCGGGAACACTGATGACAATCGTCATTGGCTCACTCTTAATCGTTGCTGTTCTTCTTCCTCGACTCTTAGATCTCTATAAAGCAAACCGAAAGCTCCGTCAGCAACACGGGCAGAGTTAGGAGGCACTATGCGCGAAGCGTTTGTCATGCAATTAAAGAAAGGATTTGAAGCGGAGTACGAAAAGCGGCACAATGAAATTTGGCCGGAGCTTGCTGCCCTGTTAAAAGAAAACGGGGTCAGCGAGTATTCAATCTTTCTTGAAAAGG
>JBBADN010000078.1:0-6425 GCA_041656455.1 Sphaerochaeta sp.
TGAAGAGGTCACGCGCTATATGCGTTTTGAGACTCACCACTCCCTCTCGCATACCCGAAAGCTTATTAAACAATGGACTTCACTCTATAAAGACCCGTATTACTTCCAGTGGGTCATTGTTCAGCAGAGTGACCAACGAGTAATTGGCTCAATTGGTCTTGAGGTCATCTCCTTTGGCGACAACCACGGCGAAGTTGGCTACTGCCTAAACCGAGAGTGCTGGAATAAAGGGTACATTACCGAAACCCTCGCCGAAGTTCTTCGCTTTGGCTTTGAAGATGTTGGCTTTAACCGTATTCAAGCAAGCCATTCAACGAACAATCCCGCCAGTGGAGCAGTGATGCTCAAAGTAGGAATGATCCGCGAAGGTGGGCCGATGAAGGAGTATTACAAGAGCGCCCAAAGCGGATATCAAGATTCCTACCTCTATGCTCTCACTTCTAGGCAGTGGCGCCTCTTGCGCTGAGGATTAGGCGCTTTTATACTTTAAGGCAGGAGGATGCTATGCAAGCTTCAATTCTGCGGTTTTTCAGCCGTGTTGCCAATCCATTTTTGGACACCCTCGCCAACGGTGCGAGTTTCCTCGGTGAAGAGACGTTTGTCATCGCAATCGTCCTCTTAGTCTTTTGGAATATCAGTAAGCAAAAAGGCTTTACCCTTTATGTAAACGTCCTCGCATCAGTCTTTGTGATGGGAGTCCTCAAGGCGATCGTCCGAGCCCCGCGGCCCTTCGTTGTCTTAGAAGACATCGCAGGTAAACGAATTACCACCGCGACGGGCTACTCCTTCCCCAGTGGCCACACCACCACCGCTGCATCCTTCTACACGACGCTCGCCCTTCTTTTAAAGAAGCGCGCCTTCTCAATTATTGGAGCAATCCTCATCGTCCTTGTTGGTATCAGTCGCCTCTATTTAGGGGTCCACTGGCCCAACGACGTCTTTGGAGGCTTGGTCATCGGAGTCACCTTCAGCTTCATCCTTTATCGGTGGGTAACTCAGATGTATGAAGATCGTGTGAAAGTAATCCGCTTCTGTGTTCGCTACGGCCTCATCGCCACCGTAGCTGCATTAGTCCTAAGCTTACTCCTTCATAGTAGCCTCATTGATCCCGTTGCCTTTAATGATTTACTTAAAACCCTCGCCTTAGCTGGTGGGGGGCTCATAGGCTTCGCCTTAGAAGAGCAGTTTGTGCACTACACCGCCAAAGGATCCCTCATAAAGAAGACTCTTCGCTACATCATCGGTATGGCAGTAGTGATAGGGATTATCGCGTCAAAGGGGCTCTTTCCGGAGTCCGTCTACGCCCTCAGCTCCTTTGTTCGCTATACCCTTGTTGGCTTGTGGGCCACCTACCTCTTCCCGCTTATAGGAACCAGTCTCCACCTTTTTGGTGATGAACAATAGTACCGGCTTCGATCTTATACTCAATTAAGAATCGGCGAAGATCATAGAGTGAATCGAGGTGTGGAGCACACTGCTTATGGAAGATTTTCCCGCACATGAGTGCATCATCTAAGGCGTGGTGGGCGTTGTACTCCATACCAAAGTAATCGACGAGGTAGGAAAGTTTATAACTTAAGAGCTTTGGCCAAATCTTTCGGGCGATGACGAGGGTACAGAAGTACGTCATCTCCTTCACTTCAAGGTCGTACACCTCAAAGGAGGAGCTTAATACCCCCATGTCAAAGACAGCGTTGTGCGCTACAAGAGGGTCACTTCCGATAAAGTCCCGCATCGTTGGCCATAGGCGGTCAAACTCACTACTGGCGAGGCACTCCTCTTCACTGAGGTTATGAACCGCCGTCATTCCTGGATCAAAGTACGGGTGTTTCGGTCGAAGGAGGGAGTAAAACTCTTCAAGGGGTTGTCCATCTTGGTCAAAGCGGACTAAGGCAACGCTCGCCCCTCCACCGGGGTAGCTATTCGCTGTTTCAAAATCAATTGCCGTATACGTCATTCCTCTCTCCCAAGCATGATCGAAAGGATCGTCTCCTCAGTCTTGCCCATTCCTTCATGCATCAATCGAGCGAGGAAGTCCGTTGACTCTTGGCTGCTTGAGCCAACAATTCCACTCTTCCCATCAGCACCTACCCCTTTTAAGGCGAGCTTAACAGCGAGGTTGGCCGCTTCCACCGAGGAGTGAATCTTCAACGCACACGTTCCTTTCGCCCCATCACAGATGATGCCGGTGAGGTTTCCCACCATCGTATTAAACGCTAGATCCATTTGCTCTTGGGTTCCCCCGAGGAGGTAGACAAGCGAGCACGCCGTTCCGATGGCGGCGGTAAACGCCCCACAGAGGGCGCTGAGGCGATTCTTATGAGCAGTAAGGGAAAGACCAACGAGTTGACCCACTAAGAGGGCGCGGGCAAGTTCTTCATCACTGGCTTCAATAAACGTAGCCACCGGAGCGAGAGGGACGGTGAGGGTGATGCCTTGATTCCCACTGCCGCTGTTAATAACAACAGGCAATGAGCATCCCGCCATGCGGGCGTCACTGGCAGCGGCAGCGAGGGCACTGCCCCACGCCAGGGCTTGATCAAGTGAGTGCGCCTCTTTTTCATACCCCGCTGAGATCGTTTTTCCTACAGTGAGGCCGTAATCAGTAGTAAGGGAGTGCTCGGCAATTGCAAGGTTTGTTGCAAGAGCCTCCAGTACAAGGTTATGGGCTTTTTGTGGAGCTTGGTCGACCCAAGTAAGAATATCACCGAGGGTTGCCTTGGAGAGGATTGCTTCATCGACTTCTTCAAGCGTTGCTGAACACCCATCAAGGGGGAGGGAAAGAAGAACTTCTCCATCGAGGTGTAGTTCACTGAAGCGTTCGTGCTCTCCGCTGATCGTCGCCAATGAACGATGGGTAGACCCCACTGCCTCAACACTGATGTACAGCGGTGGAACATCAGATTTCACATTCAGGGTAACAGGAATTGTTTGGGCTTTGTTTGTTGCTTCTTCATCGATCGAAGCGAGGATGTTTAACCCTTCACCGCTATGACCTAACGCAGATCCTAGGGCGACAGCTGCTTTAATTCCTTTTAGAGGGGTGTTGGGGATGCCTACCCCCATCGCATTCTTTAAGACTTCACCGCTGACCGATACGGTCAATGAAGTAATTGGTTCACCGAGTAACTCCGCCGCTTTTGATCCACAAAGTGCTGCAGCGGCGGGTTCGGTACACCCCATCGCTACTCGTAACTCCCGCGTTAATACCTCTAGGTATCTATCCATGAATTCGATACTACCACCACTTGGGATCTGAGCCAACACTTTATCGCGGGACATCAGCGATATAGAGCGTCCCTTCTACGTCAAGGTGATACTCACCAAGGCCAGCTGCTACAATGTGACAGCTTCCTTTCTTCAGCGTCTTACTCTGCCCTCCGCCAGTGAAGATCGTAGTTCCCTCCCCTTGGAGGAGAAGCTCCATCGAAAGGCGCTCGTCGATCGCATACGAGCCGGCGGGGAGGACCATTAAGTGAAACTCCTCCGTTGGGGTAAGGAGGTGGATTCGACCACTGCGCCCAGTGAGTTTTTCAACAAGCTCAACGCTTTTGCCGTGGACATCAACGATCTTTAAGAGCTCGGCAACATCGACTTTCTTAGGGGTTAAGCCCCCACGGAGGACGTTATCCGAGGCGCTCATCACTTCAAGGACTACCCCTTTCATGTATGCGTGCAGAACACCGGGGGTGATGAAAAGCGCCTGTCCTGCTTTGAGGTGAACAACATTTAAGAAGAAAGGGGCTAATAGGCCCGGGTCTAGGGGATAGAGTGCTTTACAGTGCTCGACGATCCCTCGCTCCTGAAGGAAGGAGCCATCGGGGGTGTGAAGGGGAAGATCGCTTTGATCTAAGGAGAGAAAGAGCTCATCTAAGACGGCCTGAAGCTCGCTTTTCTCTAAGGAGTACAGCACTTCAAAGAAACGGCGGAGGAGGACATCTTCTTCGCCGTCTTCGGTAAGAACAGAAAAATACTTCTTCAAGGAGGTTGGAATCAAGGTAGTGAACCACCCGATCGTCTGATCTAAAGGACGAAAACCACTGAGGGCGGTAACGCTCTCTAAGGCGTAGCCAATTTCTGCTTTTTGGTTGGTGTCTTTGTAGTTCCACTGATCTTTATGGAGGCGACTGCGAAGGTGTTCTTCATCAGCCCACCCTCGCTCAGCTTGAGCTTTGTTTGGGTGTACTTGAATCGAAAGCGGTTTATCAATAGCGAGGATTTTCATTAACAGTGGAAGCTGCTCACCAAAGGTGGCAAGGTGATCTTCCCCTAGCCAGTGCTCGGGGTCACTGAGAAGTAAATCATTAAGCGTTTGATCACGCTCAACAACACGAGCCATTCCATCTGGATGAGTTCCATACCACAGTTCGGCGTTTGGTTGACCATCGGGTTCTTTCCCAAGAAAAGCGGGGATAAAGGTGGGATTTCCCCACGCGTACTCTTTTACAACACCAGTAATCTCAACAATATTCATGGCTCCTCCACACCCAGAGTATAGAGGAGCCACGAGCAAAGAGAAAGCCCGCCAGAAGGCGGGCTGTGAGAGGATTATTTTACAAACTTCGGTAGTAGATACATCGCCCCAGCGAAGATGAGGAGGGCAACGATCCACGCAGCGACTACGCTTAAGAAGATTCCACCAAAGATGAAGGCGATCGCCGAAGCGCCAGCAACGGTGAGGGCGTACGGCATCTGCGTTGCAACGTGCTCAAGGTGAGGACACCCTGCTCCGGTTGAGGAGAGAATCGTTGTATCACTGATGGGACTGGCGTGGTCACCAAAGACAGAACCACCGAGGACAGCACTGACGCTGATCATTGCGGCGTTTAAAAGTGCCGAGCCATCGAGGCCCTTCGCCTGGGCAAGACCAACTGCGATTGGCATGACGATCGGGATCATGATGGCAAATGTTCCCCAGCTCGTTCCCGTTGAGAAGGCGATGAGCGAAGAGAGGACAAAGGCGATCATCGGAACAAGAGCGATTGGAAAGCCACCACCAACGACGACGTCACTGAGGTAGGAAGCTAAGCCAAGGCCACCTTCGTCGGGGCTAGAGGTAATGACCGTTCCAATCGTCCACGCCATCGTGAGGATGATTAGGGCAGGAACCATTGACTTAACACCTTCGGTAAGGGCATCACCCGCTTCACGGAGGGTAAAGAGCTTGCGAGCGAGGTAGTAGATAGCGGTAATGCCTAAGGTGAAGATGATCGCATAGAAGAGCGCCATCGACGCATCAGTATTATTGAATGCATCACCTAAACTCATCGAGCGAACTGCTTGACCGTAGGTTTCAATGCCATCCGATCCAATTGTTTCGAGGTACGTCGTTACGGGGAAGAAGATGACACTGGAGAGGATTAACACGATTAATGGAAAGAGCATATCAAGGCTTTTGGCCTTTTCGGCCTTAGCGGTGCTGATGTCTTCTATTTCACCAGGGGCAGCGCCGTAGGAGTCGTTGTAGAGCTTACCAGTTTCTTTGGCGTAGGCAATGGAGCGCGCCATCGGTCCATAGTTTCGACCACTGATAATGGTGTAGATAACCATAATCAAGGTAAGAATCGCATAGATGTTATAGGGAACTGAGCGAATGAAGAAGGAGAACTCGCTAATTCCAAGAGCGCCAAAGCCTTCGGAGGATTTTACGATCGACATGACGGTAATAACCCACGAGGAGATGGGAACGAGGATACACACCGGAGCGGCGGTCGAGTCGAGGACGTAGGCGAGCTGGGCGCGACTGACACCGTTCTTGTCGGTGATCGGGCGCATGACGGTACCAACGGCGAGGCTGTTGAAGTAGTCATCAATGAAGATTGCTAAGCCAAAGAGCCAGGAGGTAACGAGACTCGCTTTCGCCGTGTGCAACTTTGCTGCTGCCCATCGGCCAAAGGCGTGGGTAGCACCAGTGCGACTGAGCATTCCAACTAAGCCGCCTAAAAGCGCACAGAAGAGTAAGATGCGAATATTCCACCCATCATTGAGGGAATCTGCAAGCATGTCTGTTAAGTTAATGACGGCGAGGATGGGATTTCCTCCCGCGACGATAAGGGTTCCACTGAGGATACCTAGAAACAGGGATGCTACAACATCCTTGGTAATAAACGCCAAGGTAATTGTTAACACAGGGGGAATTAAGCCCCAAATGCCAAAGCTAGCCATAACGACCTCTCGATTTACATAATTTTGTACACCATACCGTAGAATTAGAACAAAGTATAGTGTAAATAACAAATTTTGTTCATTTCATCACAAGAGGTTATTATAATAACAAAGCCACCCCGACAGGAGTGGCTGTGTAGTAAGAAACATAAATCTTTAGCGCGAGAGTAATCCGATGCGAACCGAGAGGGCATCAATCGGTTTCTTACCCAGGGTGCTCCCATACTCGAGGGTGTAATACGCCACATCAAGGTGGAAGA
>JBBADN010000079.1:0-6377 GCA_041656455.1 Sphaerochaeta sp.
GCACCAAGCGGTAGGGCGCATCGCCAACGTCGTGCACATGGGCGAGTTCCTTTCCCACTCACCGCAGGAGCTCTCAGGTGGTCAGAAACAGCGTGTCAGTTTAGCGGGAGTCTTAGTCGATGATGTGGAGGTCCTCCTCTTCGATGAGCCGCTGGCGAACTTAGACCCCGCAACAGGGGCGCTCGCCATTGAGATGATCGACCAACTCGCCACTGAGTACGGTAAGACGATTATCATCATCGAACACCGCTTAGAAGAAGTCCTCCATCGTAGTATCGATCGAATCCTCGTGATGAAAGAGGGCGAACTTGTCAGCGATACCTCACCACAAGAGCTCCTCTCTTCAAATACCCTCCGTTCGCTCGGCTTACGAGAGCCTTTATACATCACCGCCTTGAGAATGGCAGGGTGTGATCTAACCCAGTGTGGAGACCTCTCCTCGTATCAGGGTGTTGATCTTACCCAGATAAGAGCAAGCCTTAATAAGTGGTTCATTCCCAATAAAAAGAAAGAGAGCCAAGATGATTTAACTCCGCTCCTTCACTTCGATTCCCTTTCGTACTCCTATGATGGGCTGAAGCTTGCGTTAAACACTATTAGTGCTTCGATATCAAAGGGGGAGATGATTGCTGTTTTGGGGAACAATGGGGCGGGGAAGTCAACGCTCGCCCAGTTGATCATGGGCGTTCTTTCTCCCGACCGCGGTTCAATTCACTTTGAAGGGATCGACATAACTCCGTACTCGGCGAGTGCTCGCTCCGACATGGTGGGCTTTGTCATGCAAAACCCCAACCACATGATCAGCAACGACCTCGTCTTTGATGAAGTCGCCTTCGCCCTTCGCCAAAGAGGGTATGATGAGATCCTCATTAAAGAGCGGGTTTTTGATGTCTTAAGCCTCTGTGGGCTTAGGGCGTACCACCACTGGCCGATCAGCGCCCTCAGCTACGGGCAGAAGAAGCGGGTGACGATCGCCTCGATCCTCGTTACCGACCCCAAAGTCTTGCTTCTTGATGAACCAACTGCCGCTCAAGATTATCTTCACTACACCACCATGATGCAGTTCCTTGCTGAGCTTAATAGAAAGACTGGCTTAACGATTCTCTTTATCACCCACGACATGCACCTTGCTTTGGAGTACACCACTCGCTCCCTCGTCCTCAGCGAAGGGCACTTACTCGCCGACCTTCCAACAAGTGAGGTCTTTAGCAACCCCGAGCTCCTCGCCCAGGCAAACTTGAAGGAGACGAGCCTCTACCATCTCGCCCACGACCTTGGCCTTTCTGATATTCCTTCCTTTATTGATCACTTCGTTGCCGAAGAGCAGAAGGAGCGCACCTCCACCGTTGAAGTAGTTCAACTCCCTAATCATCCTTCTCGCCTCTTAGAACATCGCCACACCCCTAAGGTGGGGAAGAAGGTTGTGAAAGAGGGGCGGAAGTTTGGCTTTGCCCTCAGTTGGGAGGACACCGATTCCTACCTGCACTCCTTCAACGGGGTGACGAAGATTGCCTTCTTTGCCCTCTGGATTGGCTTTTGCTTAATGACCTTTGATTTGAGGTTTCTTATACCCGCTTTAGGCTTCTCCTTTTACCTGCTTTGGGCAACAAAGGTTCCGCTTCGAAAGTTTCTTCCCTACATCATCGGGATCACAGGGGTCATCACCCTCAATGCAATTTTCATCTTTCTCTTCTCCCCGAAGCAGGGCAGTGTCTACCTCGGTAGTGAAACGATCATCCTTGGGAGTGCGGCGCTGCGCTACGCCCTTAGTAAAGAGACGCTCTTCTACCTCGTTGTGGTTTCTATTAAATACCTCACCCTCTTTCCGATCGCCCTCCTCTTTGTTTCAGTGACCCACCCATCAGAGTTTGCTTCTTCACTGAATCGCCTTGGAATTAGCTATACGGTGAGCTATGCCGTCTCCTTGGCGCTACGGTATCTCCCTGAGGTAACGAAGACGTACGTGAACATCCTCCGTGCCCAGATGGCGCGGGGAGTGGATATCTCCAAAGATGCTCCTTTTAAAAAGCGCCTCTCTTCAATGGCTCGAATTATCGCCCCTCTCGTCCTCTTCAGTTTAGATCGAATTGAGATTATCACCAACGCAATGGTTCTTCGCGGCTTTGCGCGCATGAAGAAGCGAACGTGGTACATGGCGAATCATCTTCGCCTCCGCGATTATACTATCATTCTCCTCTTATTGGTCTTTGTTGGCGCCTCCCTCTACACCCGCTTTGGTCGGGGCGTAATGTTCTGGTATCCTTTTTAGACACTTCGTCCATTTCGTTGGAAATGATGAGGCTGGTGCTTGACAGAAGCGCTTCTTATACCCATCTTATATGGCATTGAATTTACTGGTGTGGAAGCAGTGGTAAAGGAGGATATGATGGCAGATACATTCATTGATGAGATGGAGCAATTGCTCAATACAATGCGTAAAGAGTTGCTCGAAAAGATGAGTGAGGATAATAGCGATTTCCGCTCGATGGTCAATGCGATGGGCGGCAAGGATAGCGTCGATGTCGCCGCTGATGATATCGCCTTTAAAAAGATGGAAGCGATTAACAAGCACGAGGCAAACCGCCTCAGATCCATTGAAAACGCCCTCTCGCGGATTCACAACGGTAAATACGGCTTGTGCTTAAAGTGCCAAAAGAAGATTCCAGAGGAGCGCCTTCGGGCAATTCCTTACGCAGTACTCTGTGTCGATTGTAAACAAGCAGAAGAGAAACCTGGGCGACGTTAAGATTCTAAGCTCAACAAAAGAAGAGAGGCTACCGATGGTAGCCTCTTCCATATTTACAGGTACGGATTACGCCGCTCACTGCCAACGGTTGTCACCGGCCCGTGGCCGGGGAGAATCCGAACATCATCATCGAGTTCAAGAATTCGATGACAGCTGTTGATTAACTGCTGGTAGTTTCCACCCGGTAAATCGGTGCGCCCGATCGTCCCAGCAAAGAGGGAGTCACCACTGAAGATGAAGCGCCCCTCTTTGTGGTAGAAGGAGAGCCCGCCTGGGGTGTGCCCCGGGGTGGCGATGACGCTCAATCGTGCGTCTTCAAGGTATTGGCCGTCGGTGAGGTAGTCACTGATCGCCGGGAGGGTTTTGAGCTCTTGTTCGTGGGTTTTAAAGAAGCGGCGGTCCAAGCATGTTTCTTTAATGGTTTCGAAATCGAGGCCCATCTCGTCTTCCTTACTGACGAGAACCTCTAAGGCTGGGTAGTGGCTTTTTAGGCGGCTTAAGGCGGTGATGTGATCCCAGTGGGTATGGGTTAACAATACCGCTCGGGCGGTCAAGCCGAGGGTTGTTAATTCATCAATGATTAACTCGCCGTCGCTGCCTGGATCGATAATCCACGCACTCTTACTCTCTTTATTTCCGAGGATGTAACAGTTTGTTTGGTACTCGCCAACGACCAATTGCCTGAGGATCATCCTTACTCCTTATTGGAATAGGAGACTGCTGCGGTTCGGCCTTTGATGTCCATGCCATTAAGCTTGGTAATCGCCGCTTCGCAGTGCTCTTCATTCATCGTGATGAACGAGTACTTATCGTGGATTCGAAGGCTGAAGATATCATCACGGGTGATCCCCAGTTCTCGCTGGAGGATTTCACTCAGTTCTTTTGCATAGAGGCGCTTCATCTTCCCGATATTCAAATACAGGGTTCGGGCGCCTTCGGGGACGACTCGACTCTGGCTCGCGCGCCGAGTTGTAGGTGCAGGGGCGGAATTCTTTTGTTGAGGGGCCGCTTTCTTAGCGGGGGAACTCTTTTGGGGAGTATTCGCTTTGAGAATCTCCCTCAGCAGGTAGGCAGTAAAATATCTGCGGGTAAAGAAAGGGACCTGCTTCTTAATAGTTTTTGCTAACTCTTCCAGTTCTTCTGGTTTGGAGTCGGCGTGGACTTTCGTGATAAGTAATTGAATCGTCGATTCTGTTAATTCCTTATCTTCCGGTGTGCTCTTTGATTTGTAGCTCATGCACATTGCTCCTTGGATAAAATGATCGCCTTCAAAGAAAGAAGGGCTAAAAAAAAGGGGTGAGCAGTGCAAGAAAAGGCTCTCCCGCTTCATGAGTTTCCGCCTTACACGTAAGGAAATAAGGTCGGAATGACCATATTTAGGATACTCAACCTCTTCTTCCTTTGTCAAGGAACGCTTGCTTTGCTCTGGAGCAATGGTTGTGGTATTATGACTCGAAATGAGTACGTTAGCGAGTCAAATTCAAAGCCTTACTACTGCGATCGAAGAGCATCGCAGTGACCTCGCTACGCTCTACAGTGATTTAGGCAAAAGTGCGGTAAATACCAATACCCCATTAGCAAAAGCCCTCCTAAAACACCAGGAGGAGTATGAAAAACAGGAGGAGATGTACCAGCAAGTAGCCTCCTCGATCAAACAGCTTGAAGACCGAACCCGCAAACTTAAGCAAGTTGAGAAAGACCTCCACCTTTTAGAAAAAAAGCGCAAGATGATTTCTGTCCAGCTTGGCGCGATCGCCTATGAGCGCAACCAAAACAAAAACCTTTCACCGTCCCTTGAAACACTCCTTACCCCAATCTTGAAAGAAGGGAAGCGAGTAAAGCCATTACGTGCAATCACCTTTCTTCATCGCCGCTCCCTCAGTCGGCGCTTTCGAGTCATCGGGGAGATTATCTTAGAACATCACCAAGAGGATGAATTAGTTCAGGGGGAGCTCTTTGAGGCAGTTGAGGAGTATCGAAAGAATGAGCACTTCCTTCGAGAAGAGCTCGTCCTCCACCAAAGCGCCCTACGCCAATTAAAGAGTAGTGAGACTCAAGGCCCTCGCCTTCGCTTAGAAGGGTACAACCAAAGCCGGATCAAAGCACAGAAAGCGTATGAAGAAGCTACGATCGCCTACGGCAAGGAGGTGTACACCAACCAAGGTGTTCAAAATCCACTGACGGTGCAAATCACCCTCCACCGGACCCGGATCAACCAACTCACCACCCAGATTACTGAGAAACAAAATCAGATTAAGATTGAGGAGCTGGAGAAGCAGATTGAAATTGAAGAGCAGAAGATCGCCCACATCGCTGACCAAATAGGAGCACTACGCGGCCAGATTGATAGTCTTAATCAGACGATCGCCAAACGCCGCAGTGAGATTCGAAGCCTCAAAGGACCACTGGGCGATGGCTAAAGCAAAGAACGTCACCACCCGCTCAATGAAGGTTACGATTGGCGAGAAGGGGTCAACTCCAGCTAAAAAGCCAAGCCAAGCGGTGAAGAAAGAAGAGGTTTTTAAACCCTATCCCCAATTAAAGAATAAGAGTGAGCCCGTTGTTATTAAACGCAAAGAGATTCATGCCCCAGAGATTGGTAAGCGCAAAGGGTATCGTAGACCTATTACCGAGTATCTGCTGATCATCATCCTTGGGGTTGTCATCCTCGGAGGGGCGGGAACAGTGGGGTGGAGTATGACGCGTAACGCAATTGTACCTGATGAGATGGTTGCTTTTACGATTGAAGCAGGAATGAGCGCCACCGAGGTAAGTAGACTTTTAGAAAATGTTGGGATCATCACGAATCAAGCGGAGTTTCTTTCCTACGTCATCGAACACGATGCAACGATGCTGTTGCATACGGGTACATTTATCCTCGCAAAGAACACCCCAGCAAAAGAGATTCTGAGCGCCCTTTCTTCAAGTGGGAAGGAGATGGAGCTTCTTATCTACCCAGGCTACACCCTTACACAGATAGATGAACTGCTAGTCAATCGCATTAAAACACCCCCCGGCTCCTTTATTAAAGCCGCCGGTGATGTTGCCACTGCCTACCACCTTTCGTTTGCCGAAGGATGGCTCTTAGGGGGGACGTACTCAATTGAAGTCGGACCGCACTCAAGCGAGGAATTAGCACTAAAGATGTTCCTTGCTTCAGAGGAGGTGATTCAATCGCTGAGTGATTCCCCGCTGTTGGATGAGTACTCTATTGAAGAGTTGATCATCATCGCTTCGATGATCCAAGCCGAGACGCAAGATCCAACCCAGATGGAAGGAATTGCTTCGGTAATCCACAATCGGCTGAAAAAGAATGAACCGTTGGGAATCGATGCAACAACACGCTACGAGCTTGGCGATTGGCAAAATCCAATTCCGCAAAAAGCGCTTGAGGAACAAACCCCGTACAACACCCGCCGAAGGGTAGGTCTTCCTCCAACAGGAATTGCCGCCCCTTCAAAAGACGCGCTGTACTCTGCGTTCTACCCAGCAAATACCCCACACTTCTACTACCTTCACGGCTTTGATAAAGCAATCCACTACGCCGTTGATTACGAAGGGCATTTGAAGAATATTGAGTTGTACAGGAAATAAAAAAAAGGCTGCAAACTGCAACCTTAATACTACCGGC
>JBBADN010000080.1:0-6361 GCA_041656455.1 Sphaerochaeta sp.
AGAAATTCCGCGCTGACCACTCATCTTCTCGCCAACTGCCGCGAGAATCGCCAGGCCATCATGACCGGCGATCGTGTGGATCTTCTTTTGAGCGAGCTCTTCTTCAAATTCAAGGCGAGCGACGCGAATAGCTTCGGCCATTTGCTCTTGGTAGACGGCAAAGCAGATTGAGGATTCACTGGAACCTTGGCTGATAAGGATGATGGAGATGTTGGCGTTCCGAATCGCTTCAAAGAGGCGGGCGGAGATTCCCACTACCCCACTCATCCCAGCACCTTCAACGTTCACCAAGGCGACGTTACGAATCGTTGAGAAGCCTTTAACGAGGTAAGGAGTGCCGTTCCCTTCTTTACTAATAATCGTCCCTGGGTCATCCTCAGCGTCCCAGTAGCGCAGCATTACTTCGATTTCCGCTTCGATCGCCGGTAGTAGCGCCTGAGGATAGATAATTGGTGAGCCGTAGTAAGAGAGCTCCGTTGCCTCAGCGTAGGTAAGGGAGCGAATGACTAATGCCGAGGGAACGTCTTTTGAGTCAGCACTCGTTAAGAGGGAGGTGCTATTCCAGAAGGTGACGCCTACTGCCTCAAGTTTAGCTCCGAGGAGGGCTGCGGCGTACTCGCTTCTCTTCTCCCCTTCTTCACAGTAGACAACCGTCACTGAGGTATGCGGTCTTTCGATTACGTTACTGTACTCAAGGTATTCACTTTCAATGTCACTATGCTGTAGGAATGAGTGGACGATGAGGGCAACCCACGAGGAGGCAAGTTTACTAAGATAGAGGGATAAATCAGCGCTGATTTCCCCGACGAGCCACACTGATCGAAGGATATCTTCGATGTTATCAAAGCCTTCTTTAATTGTGGCGACAACGGAGTTACTCTGATCAAGGACTGACTCTGCAACGTTCTCCCACGAGCTCATTCGTGCTTCAACGAGTGACCACAGTCGCTCATCTCGATTCTTTGCAAGGAGGAGTAAATCCCGAACATCAAGCTCTTCATTGCCCAATGAGGAGAGGACTAACACTGTCTGTTCGTCGGGATTAAGGATACGCAAAAGCTTCGCCAAGCCTACTTTTGTAACAACGTTGTGCGCCTCTAAGGCATGGACTCGTAGCGGATTCACAATAATTACCCTCCATATACTGAAACAGAGCCCAAAAAGGGCCCTGTATCAATTGCGCTGACGTCCTCGACTATGCGAGTTGTTCGGCCCGTCCACTTCTCAAGCAACGAGTGCAAATCTTAATCGTCTTCGGGGTACCCTTGACGATTGTCTTCACTGTTACGAGGTTGGGGCGGAACGTGCGCTTGGTGGTAACGCCAATATGTTGACCAACACCACCTTTCTTTTTGGCTTGACCTTTACGCGGGACACTGTTACCGGCAATAGTCCCTTTTCCACATATTTCACATCTGCGAGCCATTGCTATATCCACCTTCTCTTCATTAAGTTCAACATTTTGCTGGAGTTTCAACATCCTTGTCCGGGAAAACGGCTCCCCGTGAGCAGACAAACAAAGCCCAACTCCAACCTAGGCAAACATATCAAATTACCGAACATGTGTAAAGAGCGTAAGAGAAAGGGATGCGATTGATTTGACACTAATGAGGAGTTTTCAGTAGACTCACTCTAGGCGATGGAGTTCGCCGTAACCGCAGAAATGCTGATGACTCCTAGATCTCATAGAAGAGGAGTCTTTTTTTATGGCCATCAGTATTGCTTTTATAATCGTTGCATCCCTCCTTCTCGGTTCGCTCTTAGCGTTTTTTGAAATCCCACCACTAGTAGGGATGCTTGGTCTTGGTATTTTTCTAAACCGTATTAACTGGATCGATTCATCCCTCTTAGCAATTGGAACGGATCTAAGGATGATTGCCTTAATCATCATCCTCCTTCGAGCAGGTTTTGAGCTCTCTTTTGATACGCTAAAAAGAGTGGGACGGTCGGCAATTCTTCTTTCCTTCCTCCCTGCCCTCTTTGAAGCCCTCACAATTACCTTTGTCGGGCCAATCTTTCTTCCACTGACCTACTTAGAAAGCGCCCTTCTTGGGTGCGTCCTTGGGGCAGTCTCTCCAGCAGTCGTTGTTCCGATGATGGTTGGATTCATTGAGGAGAAGCGTGGCACAAAGAAAGGAATACCAACACTCGTATTAGCCGGGGCGAGTATGGATGATGTTGTAGTCATCGTCGCCTTTACTGCCCTCTTAGGAGTATATCTCGGCGAACAGGTGAACCTCACCTATGCGATTGCCTCAATTCCCATTTCGATCATCCTGGGTATTGGTGTTGGGATCGGCCTTGGATTAATCCTCGCCCGGCTCTTTGAGCGGTACAACCCCCGAGCTACCAAACGAGCGTTGCTAATCTTGGGCTTAGCGATCCTCCTCGTTTCAAGTGAGCCGTACCTTGAAAGGATTCATATTCCCTTTGCTGGCTTCCTCAGTGTGATGGCAATTGGATTCATCATTCTTCAGAAACGGGAAGCGATGGCCTAGGAGCTCTCTTCGAAGTTTGCAAAGATGTGGATCTTCAGTGAGCTTCTCCTTTTTGTCCTCGTTGGTGCTCAAGTTGATATCAAGGTAGCGTTAGCAGCGGGTCTTCATGGTGCACTGGTGTTAATAATTGGCCTTTTTGTTCGCTCGATTGGAACGTTCATCGCAACACTAGGAAGTGACTTTACCTTCAAAGAACGCCTTTTTATCGTCATCGCCTACCTTCCTAAGGCGACGGTCCAAGCAGCTCTTGGGGGATCGACCCTCCTTGCGTTAACAGCACGGGGCCTTAACCCAGAGCCAAGAGAGATAATCCTTGCAGTAGCGGTATTAAGCATTCTTTTGACTGCGCCGCTTGGATCGTGGGCTATTTCTTGGGCAGGGCGGAAACTCCTCGTGCAAGAAGTAGAAGAATGATCTATACTAGAGGCATGGAGACGTATTACATCCTCCGCCTCACCAAAGATCTTCGAATTTCCTTAGATAAAGAACGTGATAGGCTCTACAGCTTTTGTGGCGATAGTTCGCTTTTGGAGTGGGAACCAAGTATCATCCTCGGTCCGGTGAATGAAAACCTCGCGCGGGTTATTCCTTCGCCGCCGTTGCCGCTTACCATTAGTGGCACGGCGCGCTACGCAAACGGGGTCTTATATTTTCCAATCGACGATTCTACTGCCCTTGCTAAAACCAGAGCAGTCTTAGAGACTTCGTGGCCGATCGATGGAGTCTACCTTGGACGGGTTAACCTTGACTACCGGCGGGAGGATTTTATCCTGACCTCATTAAGTATTGCTGTTATGGAGACTTCTTCTTCTCTTTGGCGTATTTCTCAAGAAAGAAGGCTGCACTCGGACAAATATCGTTAAGCAGGCACGTCTCACACTCGGGGCGTTTGGCGTGGCACGTCGTTCGCCCAAAGAGGTTGACGATCATGCTGAAGCGGTAGTGATACGAAGGATCTAACTGCCGAGCAACATCAAATTCAATCGCCTCTGGATTCTTTTCCTCAGTAATCCCAAGGCGTTGAACAACCCGACCGAAGTGAGTATCAACGATAATCGCGGGCTTATTGTAAATATCCCCAAGGACGCAGGAGGCACTTTTGCGCCCTACTCCGGGAAGCTGGACCAACTCTTCCATCGTTGAAGGAACCTCTTCATCACCGAGGGCAGCACTACAGGCGATGATATTTTTTGCTTTGTTGCGATAAAAGCCAGTTGGATAGATGATCTCTTCAACGTCTTTAATCGAAGCTGTTGCCAATGAAGGGGCATCGGGATACTTCGCAAAGAGGTCTTTTGTGACGATGTTCACAATTCGGTCAGTGGTCTGGGCGGATAAAATCACGCTGATCAAAAATCGAAAGGGATTGCGCTCATCTAAAAACTGGATGTGCTCAGGGGATATTGCATCGAGGCGGGTGTACACTTCTAAGGCTTGATTCATGACTTCATCCTACCCCTTGACGGAGATGAGAGCAACTCTTTATACTCAGGAGGAATTCGGGGCGTAGCCTAGTGGCTATGGCGCCTGCTTTGGGAGCAGGATATCGAAGGTTCGAGTCCTTTCGCCCCGACTAGGCGGAGTAACCACAGTGGTTGCTCCGCTTTTTATTACCCAAGATTGAAAATCAGCCGTATGACATAAATTATTAGTAAATCAGCTACTGATTTATACCCAACTTTAAACCCCAGTCCTCGAACAAATCCTTTTCATTTTTAATGATACCATTCTTCCTCTCTCGGCTCCTGCTCAATAACTAACGTTGGATTTCCTTCCACCGACACGAGCCTTTTCGGTATCCGCTCAGTTCTGCGGTACGATAAATTAAGTTCATCAAAAGCTTGATTAAGCCTCTTTTGTGTTCGCATCAATAACTAGCCCAACATCCCCCGGTCCTTAATGTTGGTGAGCACTCGCGGATATCGAAACTCTGAAGCGAGCGGGCAACTTCCTGCCTCATTCGCTCCAAGTTTTTTCGAATGGTAAAATCTGAACGATTGAAACAGCCACTAATAACAATACTCCGATAAAGGAGGTTAAAACTATAATGGTCAACATCTCTTTCCTCCTAAAATCTGGGGAGGCGTCTCATCGGATCAGAAAACAACGACTACCTCTCCACTGAGATAGGCTATATTAGCATAGTCATTAAAAAAAGATATTGACAATTGTACTAATACACTCATACAATTGTCTGCGGTAGTATTGATATGACAACGAACGCCAGCCAGTCGCCCATCATCTTCTCCCTCGACCCCAAGAGCGGGGTCCCCTACTACAAGCAGATCATCTCACAGGTGGAGATGGCAATCGCCGACGGTAGGGTCGACAAGGGCACGCGCTTGCCGACTGTCCGCAGCCTAGCGGTTGAGCTGAGCATCAATCCGAACACGGTGGCGCGGGCCTACAGCGAGATGGAAATCAGGGAACTGGTCGTGACACAACAAGGATCGGGAACATTCATCGGGGAGAAGCAAGTCACCATCGATGCGATCGAGCGCGAGCGGATTTTGACCAATCTCACCCGGGTCTACATCTCCAAGGCAACGTCCTATGGGTTTACCCTTGATGAGCTTGCCGCCTATATCAAGGAATTGGGAAGCGATACCGTTTCCCGAGGAGGAACATCGATATGAACCTGTTCACCAAGAAATTCGAACGGATCAAGAATGTCCAGCAATTCACCTTGAAGCGGGATTTCTCCTATGGCGCGATCTCCTTCTTTATCCTCGCCCTTTTCATCGGCGCTGGTATCTGGATACAGGGGATTACATTCCCATGGGTACCCTTCGAACCGGTCATCAGGCTGGCGCTGGCCATTCTCATTGCCGGTCTGGTGGTGTCGCTCCTGCCGATGTGGGCGACGATCATCCAGCTGTGCGTCATCCTCTGGCTGATCGTCCTCGGAGTGCTGGGAAATGCGCTCTACCCGCTTGCGCTCGCAGGAACTGCCGGGCTGCTGGTTTCCGCGTCGGTTCAGCTGGTCCTGCACTGGGACAAGGTGGTTGTACTCAGGGTCGGTCGGTTCAGGAAGGTCCATGGTCCCGGATTGCTCATCCTCCTTCCCTTGGTCGACCGCATCGCCGAGTTCGTCGATACCCGCATACGGGCGACCGATTTCAGCGCGGAGAAGACGCTGACGATGGACACCGTTCCCGTACATGTCGATGCGCTGGCGTTCTGGATGATCTGGGATGCGAAACACGCCGTCCTCGAGGTGGAGAATTATGTGGAGGCGGTCGTCCTCTCGGCGCAGACGGCCTTGCGGGACGCGATCGGAAAGCACAATCTCTCTTCGCTCCTCTCGGAGCGGGAGGAGCTGGGCAAAGAGATCCAGCAAGCCCTCGATGCAAAGACCAATCCGTGGGGCGTGACGATCCTTTCGATCGAGATTACCGATATCATCATTCCCAAGGAGCTGGAGGATTCACTGAGCAAGCAGGCCCAGGCCCAGCGTGAAAAGCAATCGAGGGTGATCCTCGCCGCCGCCGAAGTCGAGATCGCCCACCAGTTCGAGGCCGCGGCGGCCATGTACGCCGACAATCCCACCGCGATGCAATTGCGTGCCATGAACATGGTCTACGAAGGCATCAGGCAAAACAACTCGATGATGCTCATGCCCGCATCCATCCTCGACAACATGAACCTCGGGACCGTGCTTGGCAGCGCGGCGCTGCAGAAACTCAACCACCCGGAAAAAGAGGTCCCGGAAACCGATCCCAAGAAGGACGCATAGATGCGGATGTTGTGGTTCCTGCTCACGCCCGCCTACAAGAATCTGACCCGTTACAGGCGGCGGACCATCATCACGAACATCTCCATCGCGCTCGGACTCGCGATGTTCCTCATCATCGACTCGGTTC
>JBBADN010000081.1:0-6278 GCA_041656455.1 Sphaerochaeta sp.
TACTCACCGCTGTCACGGTCATACGATCGCTCGCGGCTCGAGCGAAGAAGCGATGTTCAGTGAGATGTTTGGCTCTCGTCATGGCATTGTCAAAGGCCTTGGTGGCTCTATGCATATGACCGACACCGCTCATTGGAACACCGGCTCTTCTAGCGTGGTCGGTAGTGGGGTGAACCTCGCCACCGGTGTTGGCTTTGCCTTAAAGCAGCTTGGTTCAAAGAACCTTTCAGTGGCAATCTTCGGTGACGGGGCAACGAGCCGTGGGGCGGTCCACGAATCGATGAACCTCGCCTCAGTCTTAGAGCTTCCCGTCCTCTTCTTCTGTGAAAACAATAGTTATGGAATGAGTTCTTCTCGCGATACGATGGTCAGTGCCCCTTCCATCGCCAAGCGCGCCGAAGGGTACAACATTCCCCACGCCACCGTTGATGGCAATGATGTTGATGCCGTCTACGCGGCGTGCCTTCATGCATGTGAATACATTCGGAGTACTAGCAAGCCGTACTTCCTTGAAGTGCTTACCTACCGCCTCTGTGGCCACTCAAAAAGTGACGACTGCCGCTATCGCAGTGATGAAGAGGAGAAAGAGTGGGCGACAAAAGAACCGATCACCCAGTTTAAGAACCTTTTAATCGAAGAAGAGCTCCTCAGTGAAGAAGAAATCGACGAGATCATTGCAGCGGATACGATCCGAATTGAAGAAGCGGCGATGCGCGCCCAAGCAACAAAGGATGAGCTGTTGGCTTTTGAGGAAGCTGAGGCCTTTGTCTACGCCGAGGAGGATGAGTACACCTACTCAGTGGTGAGCCAAACAACCCGGATGAGCTACCGCGACGCGATTCGCGCCGCCTTAGCTGAAGAGCTCCAGCGTGATTCAAACGTTCACCTCATCGGCGAAGATATCGGCCTCTACGGAGGGTGCTTTAAAGTCACCGGTGATTTATACAAGTACCACAGCAAGCAGATTCATGAAACCCCAGTTAGTGAAGAGGCGATCACGGGGATGGGCGTTGGTGCTTCATTTTTAGGAATCCGCAGCGTCGTTGAGATCATGTACGGCGACTTTGTCACCCTCGCGAGTGACCCAATCATCAACCACGCAGCAAAAGCGCACTTTATCAGTGCTGGCCAACTCGCCGCCCCGGCGGTCTTCCGAGCCCCGATCGGTAGTGGCACCGGCCATGGAGCTCAGCACACCCAATCGTTAGAAGCGATGTTCACAAATATCCCCGGTCTCATCGTGGTTGCTCCCTCGTGCCCAGGGGATGCAAAGGCGCTCTTAAAGAGTGCGATTCGCTCCAACAACCCCGTGCTCTACTTCGAGCACAAAGGCCTCTATGATACCCTTGGCCCCGTTGGTGATAGTGAATACCTCCTTCCGTTAGGCCAAGCAGTCGTAAAAAAACGCGGCAGTGACGTGACGATCGTTGCCTACTCCAAGGCGGTTACCACCGCCTTAGCAGCAGCGATGATTCTTTCTGCTCAAGATGAGTTGGAGGTGGAGATCATTGACTTAGCAACGCTTAAGCCCCTCGACCGGGAGGCGATCCTCCGCTCGGTGAAGAAGACAGGCCGCCTCCTTGTTGTTCACGACGCCCCCCTTCACGGTGGCTTCGGTGGGGAGGTTTTAGCGAGTGTTGTCAGTGATGAAGAGGCGCTCCGGTGCCTCAAGGCACCACCGCAGCGCCTTTGTGGAAAAGAAATTCCAATTCCCTTCTCCCCTGAATTAGAAAAGCAGGCAACCGTTACAAAGGAAGAAATTGTTAAAAGTGTTCGCTCGCTCTTTTACACAACCTAGCCTTTCTTTTTTCTTGCTCAATCGCTAGAATACAAACCACTTGGACTTTCGAGTCCAAAGAGGAGTTTGATGATGGACATCGATGTGAAGAACCTCCACCCCTTGGAGGTCCGCCTCTTACGACACGTTTCGTTAGGGGAGGCGATCGACACCGCTCGCGTAATCAGTGAGCTTGGCTACAACGTTGGTCAGTGCAACCAGAGCTTCAGTTGGCTTGAAGGAAAAGGCTTTATTGAAGAAAAAGCCCGAAAAGCCCGAACATTTTATGAATTAACCGATGTGGGTAAGTTTCAAGCCCAAGAAGGAACGCCAGCGGAGCGCATCTTTACCTTCCTCAAAGAAGAAGGGCCGACCGCCCTTCCGCGCATCGCTGAGCTGCTTGGCTTAGAGCGCAGTGAAGTCGGTTCATCCTTTGGCCTCCTTTCGAAAGGTGGCTTTGTTGGAATGAACGAGGCGAATGATGCTGAAGCAAAAGCATCAGCGCTTGTGGGGATGATTACCCTCACCCGTGAGCTCCTTAGGCGCGGTCTTGAAGGCCTTCTCGATGATGATACATTGGGTCCTGAAGAAAAAGAAGCGATTTCCCGGATTGCGAAGAAGCGCGGAGCGGCAACGTCTCCCTTTAAAGTGATCGAGCGGGAAGAAGTCACCTATGAGCTCACCGCCTTAGGGCAGAAGGCGAAAGAGGCGATCATCGCCGCAAATATTACCGGTGAAGAGCTTGGCTTAGTAACAAGTGAAATCCTTTCCACTGGTTCGTGGAAAAATGCTACCTTCCGCCCATACGCCCTGAACGCTCCAACGAGCCGCCTGATCGTTGGCCGCCACAACGCGTATGCAAACTACCTGCAGTGGGTAAAAGATAAATTAACGAGCCTCGGCTTTGAAGAGTTCGATGGCTCACTCGTTGAAAACGAGTTCTGGAACGGCGATGCGCTCTTTATGCCGCAGTTCCACTCCGCTCGGGACATCCACGACGTCTACTACGTTAAAGATCCTCAGCACGCAAAAGTCATTGAAGAGCCGTGGCTGAGTAACGTTGCCCAAACCCACGAAAATGGGTGGGAGACGAAGAGTAGGGGATGGGGGTACACCTTCGACCACGAATTTACCCGCCGTCAAGTTCTTCGGAGCCAAGGCACCGTCCTCTCAGCTCGTCAGCTACCAAAGGCAAAAGTCCCGGGTAAGTACTTCGGTGTTGTGCGTTGTTTCCGTTACGACCAAGTGGATGCAACCCACGGGGCGGACTTCTATCAAACTGAAGGAATCGTCTTAGGAAACGATGTGAACTTAAAGAACCTCCTCGGGCTCTTGAAGATGTTCGCTGAAGAGATTGCTGGAGCAGAAGAGGTGCGCTACGTACCAGGGTACTTCCCCTTCACTGAGCCTTCGATTGAAGTACACATCAAGCACCCGACCCTTGGGTGGTTTGAACTCGGTGGCTCGGGAATTTTCCGACCCGAGGTTACTAAACCGCTCGGCATCGACGTTCCCGTCCTCGCCTGGGGGTTAGGAATTGACCGAATGGCGCTGATGCACCTTGGATTGAATGATTTGCGCGAACTCTTTACCCCGAACATCGAGTCCGTTCGCTTAAGGAGGGGAAAGTAATGCCAAAGATTGAAACAAGTGCCAAGTACTTTTACACCCAGCTTGGAAAGACCCTCACCGATAGTGAGCTTGAAGAGATCCTTCCCGTTGCAAAAGCGGAGTTGGATGACCACGACGGGGACGTCTTAAAGATTGAGTTAAATGATACGAACCGCCCCGACCTCTGGTCCCCAAGTGGAATCGTTCGGCAGCTTAAATCGTACTGGGATATTGAAGCACCACTGTATGACTTCTTCTCGACAGAAGAGGAGACCTTCGAAAGTGATGATCGAGTGATGATCGTCGATGAGTCGATCACCCCAATTAGGCCATACGGTATTGGCTTCGCCGCCCGAGGGCATAACTCCTCTGCTGAGGATATGGAAGCGTTAATCCAGAGCCAAGAGAAGATCTGTTGGAACTTTGGTCAAAAGCGCCGCTCCATTGCGATGGGAATTTACCGATCGAAGCTCATCACCTACCCGGTGCACTACCGCGGTGCTGATCCCGATACGACGAAGTTTGTTCCCCTTGGGATGGAAGAAGAGCTCTCCCTAAGGGAGATCATCACCGTCCACCCCAAAGGCAAAGAGTACGGACACATTCACGCCAATGATCCACTCTTTCCGTACCTACACGATGATAAGAACCAAACACTCTCCTTCCCCCCGGTGATCAACAGCGCCTCAATTGGGGCCGTTGAAGAAGGCGATGCTGAGCTCTTTGTTGAGTTCAGTGGAACGGAGTTAAAAGACCTCCTCTTAGCCGCTGCGATTATCGCCTGTGATATGGCGGATATGGGGTATGAGATCCTTCCAGTGAAAGTAATCTTCCCCGAGGAGACGGAGTATGGAAAGGAAATCACCGTCCCGTACTACTTCCAAGAGCCCGCTTCGTGCAGTGTTGAAGAGATTCACAAGACCCTTGGTGATCCACTGACGAATGATGAGATTACCACTGGCTTAAAGCGAATGGGAATCTACGCCATCGTTGATGATGAGCGAGTCTACGCAACAGTACCCGAGTGGCGCAATGACTTCCTCCACGCCGTCGACCTCGTCGAAGATGTGATGATCGGTCATGGATTAGGAAACTTCGAGCCGGTGATGCCCGCTGACTTTACCGTCGGTCGCTTAACTGGTGCTGAAGAACTTGGTCGAAAGATTAAAGATTTGATGGTTGGCCTTGGCTTCCAAGAGATGATGTACAACTACCTCGGATCGAAGAAAGAGTACATTGAGAACATGCGCTATCCAAAAGAGAAATGCATCATTATCTCCAACCCGATGAGTGAGAACTACGAAGTGGTCCGCCCCTCGATCATTCCCAGTCTCTTAGAGAGTGAGAGTGTCAGCGCCCACGCCCCGTTCCCCCACCGAATCTTTGAAGTTGGAAAAGTTGCCTACATCGATGATTCAACGAACAGTGGAACGATCACCCGTAACAAGCTTGGCTTCCTCGCCAGTGATTCGGTGATGGGGTACAACGAAGTGTCGACGTTTGTCTCAACACTTTTCTACTTCCTTTCCACTGAGTACACCCTCGCCGATGTAGGTGAGGATGGTCGCTTCATCCCTGGTCGCTGTGCCAAGATCATGGTTGATGGGAAGAAGGTAGGAATCTTCGGTGAAGTTCACCCCCAAGTCTTAGAAAACTGGAAGAGTGACACCCCCACCGTTGTCTGTGAGGTTGACCTCGATAGCCTTCTTGGTGAGTGATCTGGATACAATCAAATAAATACTTCAGGCCCAGAGTTCTGGGCCTGAACCAATTCGTGGTGGTTCGTTCCTATGTAAAGGTGAGGACGTTCGTATAGAAGGTGCGGATTGTATCGATAGGAATGGGGATGTTCTTTTTGGCTACATAGTGTTCTTTCCAAGGACCATCATGATGGGCTTCGTTCATGAGTTGAATGGCACTCATATCCCCATAGTATGCTAAGACCATATCGATGGTTTTCATCTCTTCTAATGAAAGGTGTAAAACTCGAGTGTGGGCATCGAGCGGGGGAGTAATTGGTTCAAACCCAAATTTCTTGTACTCCTGATACATCCCTGAAATAAAAGGGCCATAGATTCCTGCTTCTATGATATCGTCAAAGAGGGGTTTTCCTACCCGAGCGAGGTGAACCGCTTGGCAATAATAGGTGAGGTATTGAAGCTTGAGTGGGTTAACACGCTTAAGACCTACGATGTAGAGTGCTACCCTACTCGCTGGAGGCTTGCTCATCGGTTTACCTCCATCAAAAATGAACGGACATTACTCCATCCAGTGTACGGTACTGAACTCTCGGTGTCACCCTTGTTACAGGGTATACCGAATCCCAAACGAAAGCTGTAGATCATGGATTGGCGGGTTTGATGAGATGTTCTTTGGGTTCTTGATCCAGATGTAATCGCCTTGGGCAAAGAGGGTGAGCGTTGGGAGAACTTGGTAGGAGCCTTTGAGGGTGAGGTCGATCGTTGTGGAGGCGCTGTCTCGAAGATTTGCCTGTGGATCGAGGGCATTGGCAGTTGGATGGGTTGTTGTTGGAGTCGACTGATAGGGATTTGATCCACTAGGTGGGGTTACCTTATCAAAGAGCGTCCACTGATCGGTTGTTCCATGAATCATCGCAAAGAGGTTAGTTTCAACATTCCATGAGCCAATCTTTTTAGCTCCAAGGGTTGCGTTGATGATAATCGCATCAGGGCCGTAGCGGTAGCCGAGGAATTGTTCATCGTAGTAGACCCCATACCCATTCATGAAGCGCTCGGGGACGGCAACGATAAAATTAATACCCGCTTCATTGGGCTGTTGTTTATCTCCATCCTTACTTCTTAGGTAGAGGTAGGGGTTCGTATACGATCCTTCAATACTTCCATAGAGGAGGATATCCTTCATCGAAAAC
>JBBADN010000082.1:0-6275 GCA_041656455.1 Sphaerochaeta sp.
GGCGAATAACTTACCTAGTGATGAAGAGATCCAAGCGCTTCTTCCCTTAGTCGATTACACCCGAGTTGTCTTAGATGAAGAGACGCTGAGTGTCTACCTTCCTATTACAGGAATGGTCCTCGATCTTGGCGGCATCGCGAAAGGGTGGGCTGCTGATGAAGTAGCGCGGGTCCTCTCAGGTCATAAAGGAATTATTAATCTCGGGGGAAACGTCCTAGTGATGGGATCGAAGCCCGATTCATCACCGTGGCGAATTGGAATCCAGGATCCTGATAACACCCGTGGCTCGTACATCGGGATTGTTGATATGATTAACTCCACGTTAGTAACCAGTGGCCCGTATGAGCGGTTCTTTGAACACGAAGGGACGATCTACCACCACATCCTTGATACAAAAACGGGCTATCCTGTCATCTCGCCGTTAACAAGTGTGTCGATCATCACACAGCGCTCAGTCATCGCCGACGGACTCTCTACCAGCGTCTACGCCCTTGGCATTGAACAGGGTCTTGAGCTTGTGAACCGCCTCGATGGAGTCGAAGCGGTTCTGCTTACTGAAGATGGCTCGATCTACCTCAGTGATGGGATCTTAGCCGGGGAAGTGACGCTGAATATCACTAACGGGGCGTACACGATCGTTAACAAGTAATTTGTTGCACTTTGTTGCATTTTCTTCTGGAATCCTCCCACCTTCTGGCCTATACTAAGGATAGATTTCACATCAGCGGAGGGCATATATGATTACGGGCAACGCACACGACATCCATTGGATTCTTAAAGAAAAGCGGTCAACGGATCCGACTCTGGCAAAGAAGTACTTTGCCCCGGAGTTTGCCCAAAACGCCCACCGCTTCCACAAGCAACTTCCGGGCTACGGCTTTACTGACCTCGTAGGCCTTCCAAAGCTCAGTGAGCTCTTAGGAGTAGGTGGTATTTGGACGAAGGATGAGTCCCAGCGAATGGGGCTTAATAGCTTCAAATCTTTAGGCGGCTCTTTTGCCCTCTACCGCTACCTCCAAAAGCAGCTGGGAATTCTCGGCGAAGATACCCCCTTTGAGTATTTAGCGTCAGCTAAAGTTAAAGAAAAAGTAGGGGACGTTACCTTCGCCAGCGCTACCGATGGGAACCACGGCCGCGGTGTTGCATGGGCGGCGACTCAGCTTGGCTTTAAGAGTGTCATCTACGTTCATAAAGACACCTCAATTCGCCGTATTGAAGCGATTGAAAGCGCCGGGGCAAAGGTCGTCGTCATCGACGGCACTTACGACGATGCCGTTCGCCAAGTCGCCGTTGACTCCGATACAAACGGATGGGTGGTGATCAGCGATACGAGCTGGGATGGGTACACTGAAGTTCCTACCTGGATTATGCAAGGATATTTAACGCTCCTTACTGAAGCCCAAGTTCAATTACAACAAGCGGGCATTGAGAAACCAACGCACATCCTCATCCAAGCGGGAGTAGGGGCGCTCGCCGCTGCCGTCATTGGCTTCTACCACGCCCAATTTGGAAAGGACGCTCCGAAGATTTGCGTCCTTGAGCCCGATAAAGCTCAGTGTATCTACCAAACTGCCTTAGCAAATGATGGAAAAATACACAGCTACGGCGGTGACTTAGACACGATCATGGCGGGCCTTGCGTGTGGAGATCCTTCACCGTTAGCGTGGGAAGTGATCGATGCGTACGCCGATGGCTTCATCGTTGTTCCCGATGAGCTCGCTGCAAAGGGAATGCGGATCTACGCCGCCCCGATCCAAGGTGATCCTCAAGTAAAGAGTGGTGAGAGTGGAGCTGCAGGACTCGGAACCCTCGCGACCATCATGGGTAACAGCGCTTATAAAGAATTAGCTACTGGCCTAGGACTGAACTCAACGAGTCAGGTACTCTTCATCTCCAGTGAAGGGGATACTGATCCGGTGCACTATCGCGAGATCGTATGGGAAGGTTCTTCACCAGTTAGTAAGCAGTACTACAACGAATATTAAGATATAGCCCCTTGCTCATCTTGACGGATCGAGGAAGGGGCTTTAATATACAACTATAAATTGTGCAAAACATTATATGCATAAATATAATAGGAGGCAATATATGAGCGTGTATGACTTTACTGTGAAAGGAATGGACGGAAAACCCGTCGAGCTCGCCAAATACAAAGACAAGGCACTGTTAATCGTAAACACTGCAACCCAATGTGGCTTTACCCCGCAGTACACTGATTTAGAAAAGATCTATGAATCGTACAAAGACCGCGGTTTTGAGATCCTCGATTTCCCGTGTAACCAGTTTAAGGAACAAGCGCCAGAAGAGATCGGTGAGATCGATCAGATCTGCCAGGTGAAGTTTGGAACCCAATTCCCCCGCTTTGCGAAGATCGATGTTAATGGGGCAGGAAGTGACCCTCTGTACACCTACTTGAAGGACCAGAAGAGCTTTGCCGGCTTCGATTACTCCCACGCCCTCGGAGAAAAAGTCGCCTCCTTAGCGAAGGAAGCCAACCCCGAGTACGAGCAATCGAGTGACATCAAGTGGAACTTTACGAAGTTCTTAATTGATCGCAACGGGAATGTGGTTCAGCGCTTTGAGCCGACCCACAACCTCGACGACGTTGCCAAGGCAATTGAAAAGGTTTTATAAGCGAAATATACAATATTTTTGTATAATTATAGACGAAGTGCATAAAGCTCGCTACAATGCTCCCAAGAATATTTTGGGAGCATTTGTGTGGAAAAACAAGCAATCGATTGGGCAAGCTTAAACTTTACGTACATCCCGACCGCATGGCGGTATATCTCAGTTCATCGTGGTGATCAATGGGATGAAGGTCACCTCTCGGATAACCCGAATGTTGAAATCAGCGAATGCGCCGGGGCGCTCCAATACGCCCAAACATGCTTCGAAGGGTTAAAAGTCTATACGACCGTCGATAACAAGATCGTTGCGTTCCGTCCTGACCTCAATGCTCAGCGGATGCACGAAACAGCACAGCGCCTTGTTATGCCTCCCTTTCCGACCGATCGCTTTCTTACTGCCCTCGATGAAGTGGTTGTAGCAAACAAAGCGTTTGTTCCACCATTTGGCTCTGGGGCGAGTTTGTACGTTCGCCCCTACCTCTTCGGTTCAGGTCCAGTTATCGGTGTTGCTCCATCACCAGAGTACACCTTCCGGATCTTTACATCCCCCGTTGGTCCATACTTTAAAGGGGGCGTCCGGCCCTTGAAGCTCTTTGTCAGTGATTACGACCGCGCAGCTCCTAATGGGACTGGACACATCAAAGCGGGGTTAAACTACGCGATGAGCTTGTATGCTGGCTTAGAAGCGAAGCGTAACGGCTATGATGAGAACATGTATCTCGATTCAAAGACGCGAACCTTTATTGAAGAGACCGGCGGAGCAAACTTCATCTTCGTAACGAAGGATAAGAAAGTTGTTACTCCAAAAAGTCCAACGATCCTTCCCTCGATCACCCGCCGCTCCTTAGTTCACGTCGCCCAAGAGTACCTTGGCTTAGAAGTCGAAGAGCGCGAAGTAGAACTTGGCGAGCTCGCTGACTTCGCTGAAGGGGGCTTGTGTGGGACCGCTGCGGTGATTAGCCCCATTGGGTCAGTCACGACAAAGGATGGCGAAGTCGCCCTCCCAAGTGGAATGAAAACGATGGGACCAATTACCCAACAGCTCTATAACACCCTCACTGCAATCCAGTATGGGACGATTGAAGCACCAAAAGGTTGGATTCGAGTGATCGCCTAACCTGTACAACCACTGTGCGAGCGAGTATAGTCACCACATGAAGCGAATTTGGTTCATCGTGGTGATTCTTTTTGTCTGCGGGAGTCTTGCCGCCTCGTGGCAAAAAGTCGAGACGACGTACACCACGATTATCTTTGAAGAAGACGATCAAGAAGCCGCTTTCCAACTCGCTACCTTCGCCGATGAAGTCCTTCTTGAGCTCGCCCAATTTCTTGATCACCTTCCTACTCACCGTGTTCCCGTTATCTTAGCGGGGCGAACCGCGTGGGCAAATGGGATGTACGCCCCAATGCCTTCCTCTATTACCCTTTACCTCGCCAGTGATGAAGATCACTTCTTAGGTAGCAAGACCCCCTCGTGGTTAAAAAGCGTCTACACCCATGAGCTCACCCACTACCTCCACCTTACAAAAGCCGAAGGCCTGGCGAAGCTTCTTCGCTTCTTAGGCCCTGCAGTCACTTCAATCCCCACACCGTTTATGCCAGGGTGGTGGGTCGAAGGGATTACCACGTACGTAGAATCGACGTTTGGTGAAGGAGGAAGGGGGAACTCTCTAACCTTTGGGCTCTTAGCTCAAAAGCCCATCGATGAAGGAGAGATGTGGAGTCTTTCCCAAGGCGCCTACGGCGGTGCGTTTTTCCCATCATCGCGGATCTACGCCACCGGCTACCTCGTCATCGAGTACCTTGTTCGCAACTACGGGGTTTCAGCATTTAACGAGATCAATAAAACCTTTGCTGCCTTTCCTTTTGCTGGGATGAATTGGATCTTTAAAAAGGTCATCGGAATCACCGCGAAAGAACTGTACACAAAAGCAGTTAAAGAGCGAGAGGAGCATTCCGCACCTCCTCTAGGGTCGGAGTTTTATGCTCTGTCATCAGGCAGTGTGTTTTTACCGACCCAAACAGCAGCCGGCCTTCTTGGTCTTACCGCGAGCCCCCGAGGCGGCTCGCGCCTTGTTGACTACGAAAGTGGGAAAAGAATAACAGCCCTTCCTCTTTCCAAAAACTCTGCCCTCTCCCTTGGGGATCGCTCCGCCCTCTATAGCTCCTTGTGGGTCGATTCAGCGAGCAGTGCTGGTCTTCCCCTCGCCCCCGAGGGGTATAGTGAACTTACCCTCTTAGATCTATTCAGCGGACAGAGGAGGCAGCTCACCAAAAAGCAGCGCCTCCTCCATCCCCGCATCAGTAGCGATGGTACATTTGCAGTCGCAAGTGAGCTCATTGGTTCATATTATGACTTAGTTGCGGTGGATTTGAATGATGGATCAACAAATCTTCTCCTTCATGAAGAAGGGGCGAGCTTCTTAGACAGCGCCTTGAACAAAGATGGCTCACTCATCGCAACGATTAAAATCAAAGAGGGAAATAGCTCCCTTCTTCTCATCGATGATGAAGGAGTTCACGAGCTTATTGGCCCAACCGCCGATGAATTGACCCACCCACGATTCCTTGACGATGGCTCACTACTCTTCAGTGCTGAGTTAGCTGACACGTTTGGGGCGTATCATCTTGATTTGAACAATCGGGTTATTACTGAGCTCTTTACTGATGCAAATGGAATCTTCGGTCTTGATGGTATCAACGACGGGTATATCTATGAAACGGCAGTTGCTACTGGGCGAGCGGTGCGCTCCCGTTTGCTTGGAGAACTATCAAAGAAAGAAGCAATCTTCGCACCTGCCCGAATTGAATCGACACCTATTAGATCAAGTGAGTTTGTCACTGAGAAGTTTTACGATTCCCTGCGTTTTAATCTCGCTTTACCATACCCCTTTAAAGAGGGTAATCAGTGGCGACCAGGAGCGCTCGTTCATTTCTCCAGCCTTCTGCGCAAACACACCCTCACCGCCCAAGTAGGAGTAGAGTTAGACCACTACTACCCATACCTTGATGTTACTTACCAGTATCAAGCGGGGAGGGTTATCATCCAAAGTAATGTAGCTGCTGAAGAAGCCGTTCAGAGCTTCCAGGTGATCAGCCAAATCACCCTCGCCTCATTTAGTCGACCCAAGAGCTTAATGGACATCACTCTCCAAGGTGGGGCCAGTATTATTCACCATAGTAATGATCGAATCATCGGTAACGTTATTGGGAGCATTGGATCGGTCATTCAAAGCAGAACCCATCGAGGGAGTGATTTCTTTGGCCCCTCATTTGCTGCTCTTACGGTCAAAGAACAGCTTCAATTTCAAAATGAGGCTACAATAAGCATTGGCTCCTTCTCCCTTCAAGGCCAAAGCCGCCTTCTCTCTTCAATCATGGTTCATGGGTCGGTTAATTATTTTCAATCGAACTACGCCCTCGGTAATACATTCTTCAGCCTCTACGGTTTTCCTCAAATCTATCCGTTTGGTGTTGATAAAAAGCTCCACCTGGGAGCAACCCTTCGGATACCGCTCTCCCTCTTAGACCAGCCCTTCCTCTACGGGGGCTTTACTGGCCTAGGCTTAGAAGTTGGGGCCCAAACAGCGCTATACCCGCTTACCGCTGGAACTTTTACGTGGGAGCGGGTTGTGGGATTCCAAG
>JBBADN010000083.1:0-6259 GCA_041656455.1 Sphaerochaeta sp.
GCAAGAACACAAAAACCAATATGCCCCCGATTATCTGGTGGAATGTAGTTGATGGAAAAGATATCGTCATACAAATTCTCCTCAAAGGCTTTGGCAGTGAAAACACCTGCCAAACGCGGATGTTAAACCCTACTGCTACTGAGCAGCAGATCGTACAAGCCGTTGCTGATATTGTAACGGCCGCTGGTGGAAAGCCGTGTCCCCCAATCTTCCTGGGTATTGGTCTTGGAGGAACGATGGAGCGCGCTGCCTACTTAAGCAAGCGCGCGCTCTTGCGGGAAGTGGGTACCCCAAATGCCAACCCCAACTACGCCCAGTTAGAAGAAAAGATTCTTTCTGGGGTGCAAGCAACCCACGTCGGCCCTGGGGGCTTAGGCGGGGCAATTACTGCACTAAACGTTGCTATTGAGTATGAACCAACCCATATCGCCGGCCTTCCGATGGGGGTTTCGATTAACTGCTGGGCGGATCGAATCGCCCGTGTTGTGTGGGAGGGCTAACCATGAAAAAACTCAACCTTCCGATTACCCAAGAAGATCTTGCTTCATTAAAGGCGTATGATGAAGTGCGCCTTTCAGGAACGCTCTATGTTGGTCGAGACCAAGTCCACCAGCGCTTAGCCCACCTCCTAGAAGAAGGAAAGGCCCTTCCAGTTGACCTTAGTGGTCAGGCGATTTACTACATGGGCCCCTCTCCAGCGCTACCGGGGATGGTCATCGGCTCGTGTGGACCGACAACCAGTGCCCGGATGGATCTTTTTACCCCTCAGCTTCTTGAGCAAGGGTTAAAGATTCTCATTGGTAAAGGCCCCCGCTCAAAAGCGGTGTACGATTCACTGGTGAACGAGAAGGCGGTGTATGTTCAAGCGTTCGGTGGCTGTGGCGCCCTCTATGCGAAAACCATCATCAGTGTTGAAACGGTCGCCTTTGATGATCTTGGTCCAGAGGCGCTGTTACGGTTAGAAGTGAAAGATTTCCCCGCGATTGTTGCGATAGACTCCCATGGAGGGACAGTTTTTTAAGCGAAGCGGGAGAATGTTCTAGCTTTCTCATTCAGAGTAGGGTACAGTTTCTTCATGCAAGAAGCTGGACAAAGAGGCGATGGGGTGCGTCCTTTGAGCCAGTGTAACACGGTATATCTATAAGCCAAGAAGGATTCATTGTGCTGAAAAAGATAATCTTTGGTATCACCCTATCATTTCTTATTATCACTGTAAGTGGGTGTCCCATCCTCATTGAACCCTCAGTTTTTGATGAGGTTCTCCCCAATGTTGCTCAGTTAATGAGTGATGAGACTGGTAATCTCATCTCTTCGTCGATTAGTGATCTTCCGAGGCCATCGACGTTAGAAGAACGGTTTAGCTACACTTACGGATACATGCTTTACAATACCCTTCTCCAGCAGGATGAGATCGTTCAACTCGATGCCCCGTACTTTGCCAAAGGTGCCTTGGATGCAAATGCAGAATCTGCCCTCTTTAGTGCCGATGAGATGGACCGAATCCTCTTTGAGGTTCAAGTGATGCTACTGCAGATCGCCCAGCAGGAGCTCGAAGCGCTCAGTGCCGCAAACTACGAGTACGCTAAAGCATTCTTAGAGACAAACAAAGAAAAACCCACCGTCACTGTTACCGACAGCGGGCTTCAATATGAGATTATTGAGCAAGGCGGTGGTCAGAACGCCGATCTATCACTCAACGCTCGAGTCAGTTTCGTCCTCACCAACGCTGACGGGGAAGTCGTCACTTCCTCCGAGAGTCGGCTCCTCGTTCCCAGCAACTTGGTTGCTGGCTTCCGGGAGGGCCTCCTCTTGATGAGTATCGGCGATCACTACCGGTTTTGGATCGACCCCGACCTCAGCTACCCCAACGGGAGCGAAGGCAACCCCGCTGGTCCCAACGCTCTCTTGATTGCTGACGTTACTCTGCTTGGGCTTGAGTGAGAATACCCACATAGCTCCGGCTGTACCAGTAAAGCCTACACCGACTCCTCCTCCAAAGTATAATTCGGGTCCTGCTTGAACAAAGACTTTGAGGGGGATTTTATCGGCGTACCACGTCCAGGTAACTGGAATAGCGAATGTTCCATATGCAAAAAGCTTCGAATTACCTAAGAAATCATCATACTTTTCAAGATTAACCCCCAATCGCCCACCAACACCGAGGTAGATGTCCAGGGGCCACTCTTTATTTACAAAGGGGGTTGGGAAGTTGTAGCCACCACCAGCACGGAGCATGAAAGAGCCAGTTGCATACCCCATCTCCAAGGTTGCGTACGCCGGTCCAAAGTTGTATTCGCCTATGGCACCGATGTGGAAGGGGAGGCCTCCTGAAAGGCCAGCGCCAATACCAGTAACGGGTTCACCGGCAAAAAGGGTTGTAGGTCCAATAAGAAGCACAAGAAGCAATAAAATACACATCCGTTTCATAGCAATACTCCTGAAAGTTAAGTATGAACCAACCCTTAATAAATTAAGGTTTGTACTGTAAGCGTATATTGAGTACATGTGCCTGTAAAGAAAAATCGGTAGTTTTTTTATAGATTTGATCGTTACTTAAGTAGGGTTGTTAACAGCGGTAGTAACTCATTGAGGGCGCCAATCATATATGTTGGTGTATAGTGGGGTTCTTGATTTTTTGGATTAAGCCAAATGCAATCGATGTTGGAAGCGAGGGAGCCTTGGATATCACTGGAAAGTGAGTCGCCGATCATCAAACACTCCCTTCGATCCGCTTGAAGAGTGTTGAGCATGTATTCAAAGAATTGGGGATCGGGTTTTTGAAAGCCGATCTCAGTGGAGATGAAGATTTCATCAAAGAATCGGCTAAGGTTCGTTGCCGCTAGGCGCCCACGTTGGACGTGGCTAATTCCATTAGAGGCGAGGTGGAGGGTGACATTCTTTGTTTGGAGTTCAGTAAGAAGAGGTAGTGATTCAGGGTAGAGAATTCCCTGGCCACTGAGCTGATGTTCGTAGGTAGTACTCGCTTCTTTGGCGTTGAAGGTGAGCTTGCTTGCTTTTTGGAACATCATAAAGCGTTTGAGAGTGAGCTCTTCAACGGTAATGAGTCCCTGCTCAAACTCCTTCCAGCAGGCGAGGTTGCACTCTGCGTAAAGTTGGTAAGAATTTTCGGTAATCGGGATAGATAGGCTGCTAGCCATGTAGTGGAACGCACGTTTTTCCGCCTCATCAAAATCCATCAGTGTTCCATCGAGGTCGAAAAAAAGATGACGATACATGAGCGGTCTCCTTTACTTGCGCTTTGCTACCAAGTACCATACACATCAGAAAGACGTTACACAAGGAGCGCGCGATGAAGAAACGATACTGGTCCCTTGGAGCAATCGCTGGAGTATTGCTCGTAGCATTAGGGGTTTTCTTAATCTTCCAAGAAGAGTCCTTTAAGCGAATCTTTGTCTCCCTCCTCGGGGTGTACATGATCGGCTCAGGGTTTGCCACCCTACTGGGGTTGAAATCCTACCAACTTGGCCCCCGACTTCGCCCAACGACGTTAGTCAAAGCACTCTTAACCCTGCTGATAGGTGTTATCTCCCTCGTCTTACCGATCGTGGTTGCTGATTTAAGCTTCTTGGTTCTGCTCTACATTATCGCCACTGAATTGGCTTTTAGTGGGGTTATCTCCCTCATTAACGCAGTGGTTGTTCGTAAGCTTGGGATTCTGCTCGCTCCAATCATCGGCGATGGCTTAATCAGTATTATCCTTGCTGTTCTGCTCTTTCTCTTTCCCAAGCAAATTGGAACTGTCCTCCTCAAAGGAGTAGGAATCCTTGTCATTGCTACTGGCCTATTCTTCTTTATCGCTGCCCTTGTTGCCCGCCGAACGTGGAACAAAGAGGCGGAGAAAACGATTGAGGGAGAGGGACAAATTCTTGAGAGTTAGAAATTAAAGAGTGCCTCGGCTTTCGCCCGGGCGATCTCCTTCTTTTCCTTCGTTGTGGTGTTTGAACCAAGGACGAAGTAATCGCAGTAATTAGGCGCCTCTTTATCAGCGATGAACTCTTCAACGCGCTCAGCGCAGTCATGGTAAGAGCCGGGGCTGTAGAAACGACAATTCACGCAGCTGTGGAGGTGCTTTGAGCAATTGGGGCAGAGACTCGCATAGCCAATGGCGAGCGCGGAGTCGATCTCTTGGGCACAGTGACTACAGCTACGCATCAGTGAAACTCCAGACTCTTTCCAAGCTCAGCGATTTCACCGTCACTGTAATGGTCTTTCGCGAAGCGGAGGTGCTTTCCATCATCCGCGTAACGGGGGATGATGTGGAGGTGAAGGTGCGGAATCTCCTGACCACTGGCTTCGCCGTTATTGATCACAACGTTGGTCGCTGGGCACCCAAGGACTTCACGGAGTTTTGCATCCGCTTTCTTCGCTACCACAAGAAGGTGGGCGAGAATTTCGTCGGGGGTATCAGCTAAGGTAGGGTAGACTTCGTTGGTAATGATTAACAAGTGGCCTTTATTCACCGGGTTGATGTCGAGAATGACAAAACACAGTTCATCCTCATACACCTTTGTTGAGGGGATAACGTTTGCTCGAATTTTGGTAAATATTGTCTCCATGGCACACCTCAAACAAAGTATAACACAGCTTCAGCAGGGATTGAACAAAAAAGAGAGATGGTGTAGTATCACCGGGTGTTTTGGGCCCATCTCCTTATGGGATTGAACTTAACGACCGGGCCCACTGAACTGAACGTAAGAACTTTCATTCGAAGAATATAGAGGTACTGGAAGCATGGCTGACTTGCGACACTTGAGGAATATTGGGATTAGCGCCCACATCGACTCCGGAAAAACGACCCTTTCGGAGCGAATCCTCTACTACTGTAACAAAATCCACGAAATTCACGAAGTGCGTGGTAAAGATGGCGTTGGCGCCACGATGGATTCTATGGAACTTGAGCGCGAACGAGGAATTACGATCGCAAGCGCTGCAACAAACGTGAATTGGAAAGATTACGAGATTAACGTAATCGACACCCCGGGTCACGTTGACTTTACTATTGAAGTTGAGCGTTCTTTGCGCGTCCTCGATGGAGCGGTCTTAGTTCTCTGCTCCGTTGGTGGAGTCCAGAGTCAGTCGATCACTGTCGACCGACAGATGAAGCGCTATAAAGTCCCCCGGATCGCCTTCGTGAACAAGTGTGACCGAACGGGAGCGAACCCCTACAAAGTAAAGAATCAACTCATTGAGAAGCTTGGCTTAAACGCCCTTTTGATGCAGATTCCCATTGGCTTAGAAGATCGCCTTGAAGGGGTTGTTGACCTCGTTACGATGAAGGCGCTGTACTTCGATGCTGGTCCAAACATGGACCAACTGCGCGAAGCTGAAATTCCCGCCGAGCTCCTTGAAGAAGCCCAAGCTCGCCGCGAAGAGCTCCTTGATGGCGTCTCCCTTTCCAGTGACGCATTAATGGAAGCGATGTTAGAAGACGCAGTGACTGAAGAGATTTTGATCAAAGCGATTCGCGAGGCGACGATTAACCTTGAGATGGTTCCCGTCTTCATGGGATCAGCGTATAAGAACAAGGGAATTCCCCCACTCTTAGACGCTGTTGTGAACTACCTTCCCAACCCCACCGACGTAACCAATGTCGCCCTTGACTTAGATAACGACGAAGAAGAAGTCATTTTAAAAGCGGATGATGAGATGCCCCCCGTAGTGTTGGCGTTTAAGCTTGAAGATGGCCAGTATGGGCAGCTGACGTACATCCGTATCTACCAAGGAAAGGTCCGTAAGGGTGATGAGTTATACAACACCCGTACTCGGCGAAAGTTCCGTGTTGGCCGCCTTATTCGAATGCACGCCGATACGATGGAAGACTTAAGCGAAGCGGGCTGTGGCGAGATCGCCGCGCTCTTTGGGATCGACTGTGCCAGTGGTGATACGTTCTGTGATCCAAAGCTCAACTATTCGATGAGCTCGATGTACGTACCAAAGCCCGTTATATCCCTGGCGGTACAACCTGTTGATAAGAAGGCGTCTGATAACATGGCCAAAGCGTTAAACCGCTTCACCAAAGAAGATCCGACGTTCCGCACCTTTGTTGATCCGGAGTCCAACCAGACGATCATCCAGGGAATGGGTGAGCTGCACTTAGAGGTGTACGTCGAACGGATGAAGCGAGAGTACAAAGCGCAAGTTGAAATTGGTAAACCCGAGGTTGCCTACCGCGAAGCGATTACCGCTCGAGCGGACTTCAACTACACCCACAAGAAGCAAACCGGTGGTTCAGGTCAAT
>JBBADN010000084.1:0-6254 GCA_041656455.1 Sphaerochaeta sp.
CCGCTTCGGTGTTCCATCGGGGTGGAGGAGGTATTCAAAGCGAATAATCTCAAAGCTCTCATACTCCCACTTCCGTCGGTCAAAGAGGGCCGAGGAGAGGAGAATTTGATCGTACTGCTGCCACGATCCTCCATAGGAGTACGAACCGAGCGGGGGCGGCGGTTCACTTAAATACGGGTTGTATAAGACCCCAGGGCCAAGCTCTGCTTCATCACCGGTGATGAGGAGTGAGCCGCCTCTAGCGTAGGCGCTTGATGATGGATGGGCCACATCAACTAACGCAGTTTGCACTCCCCCACTCTCATACACCGCCGTTGGGTTTTGATTAAAATCTCCACACACGAGGAGTGCGTGATTGGGGTAATCCCCAACAGCTGCCTTCACACTCTTCGCCCCTTCGATTCGAATCGCCTCGGTCTCTTCAAACTCCCCGATTTGACTTTTTGCGTGAAGGACGAAGATCACAATCTCTTCAATTGGAGTTTCAACAACAACCTCTAAGATATTACGCCCTCCCGGAACAGCGTGAACCGCGCTGTGGATGATCGGATGGCGACTGATCGCGCCAACGCTAATTGCCGAGTCAGGTGTTGAAGCGACAGCGTAGGAGCGATACCCCTTCTTCGCTAAATACCCCGAAAGCAAATCCCCCACCACCCGCTCATTCTCCACTTCCTGTAGAACGATTACATCAGGGTAACGGAGGGAGGAGTCGAGGAGGGTTTTACTGAGGCTCTTAAGGCGCTGGTGGTAGGAGCGCTCACTCCAGTTAGTTTGATACTCGGGATACTCACTTCCATCGAGGGTTGCATCAAAGAGGTTCTCAACGTTGTAGGAGAGGACGCGAAACTCATCGGGGGAGTTGGGAATATCACACGAACAGCCGAGCAGTGAGGTAATGAGAATAAGAAGAATGATCATCATACCCTTAATGGGCAAAGCATCGATGATTCGCTTCAGCTATTTTGGGTTTTTCCAATAAAATACGTGAAATAGAGCAAGGCAAGCATGTCGATCACATCAAAGGATTCAAGGGGGATTGTCTGAACCCGCAAGAGGCCTTTCTTCAAGTTATTGATACTGGAGTCAAAACTCACATCACTTGCACCAAGGGCTTCGACGCAGAGGTCGATTAACTCTTTGTAGTGGCCTTTGGCAAAGATTGTGAGAATCTGCTGGTAGTTTTGATCGATCATATTCAGATCGCGTGCTTCGGAGAGGAAGCCAGCGAGGTAGGTTTTACTTGAGCTGAGGTTCCGGTCTTCGTAGAGCGACGCCAAGCTCGGCGGACCAAAGCGCAAGAGCGAGGCGATTACCGAGTAGCGAGTCTGGCGAAACGTTCCACTGCGGCCTTGCTCAATCGAGATGAAGAGCTCCTGGTAGAACGTCCCTTCCTTGTCCATGAAGCGCTTTGCAACGAGGTAGTCGATCACCTCATCGATGTGCTTCGCTTGGTGACTGAGTTCATTGACCACCGGTAGGTATTCATCACTATCACTGATACGCGCTAATGATTTGGAGGCCATTGAGCGAACTGATGCCCACCGCCCGTGAAGGAGGAGCTCAACGAGCGCCTGCTTTGCTTTCTCTTCTTTTTTATAGGAGCCTAAGGCGGCGATCGCATCGAGTTGGACGTACGAATCATCGTCTTGGGCGACGCGGATTAAATCATCGAGGAGGGTTTTGCGCGGTCGGTCCCCGATCGCCCGCACCGCTTCGAGTTTATCGGGGTGGAAGGGACTGGCGAGGATCGAGCGAATCTCACTGGTGGCGAGGTAGTTTAAGTTTCCCCCGAGGATGTGCATTAACATCCGGCGCTTGGCGGGATCATTTGTTCGCTGAAGGCGGTCGATCATCGAGACTGCCCGGATGCCGTGCATCGAAAAGACGACTTGAGCTGCAGCTTGGGAGGAGTACGCCCCCATCTCTTGAAGGCGGGTGGCAACGATCGCCTCGACGAAGATGAGGATGAAGCCGAAGATGAAGACGAGGGTGTAGCCGTTACCGAGAGCAGTAGCACCAAAGAGGTCGTTGCCTTGGGCAAAGTTTGCGAGAAATCCACTGAGGATACCAACTCCGAAGGCAACGATTCCATTAAAAAAGTTGACCATGGAGTTAAAGGAGACAATCTCATCATCGGGCATCACTTGGGTGATGAGGCGGAACGTTAAGAGGTTAATCAAGGCAACGAAGGTGTTGGTTAAGAAGCCAAGAACGAAGAACCAGTGAACCGCAAGATTTCGCGGGAGGATCGCCCACAGGACAAAGAAGACCATCGTAAAGATGGTTGAGATGAAGACCAGTGGTCGGGAGCCTAAGCGATCAGAGAAGTGCTTTGAGACCCACGAGGCGGCCATCACCGAAAGGCCTAGAAGAACGGAGTAGAGAAGAACGAGGCCGTTGGATACGTTGACCACGACGCGGAGAAACGGCGTTGTTAATCCAAAGATAACCGTCACTCCAGTAGCAAGCCACTTAATGGCGAGGCGGCGCCTCATCGCCGGCTGGGCCATCGCCTCTTTATAGAGTGTCCAAACCGTTCGTCCTTTTTTATAGGAAATTGTCATCCGCGAGGGGACTTTGCCAATCTCTCGCCCAGCAAATGAGTTGATGATCACTCCAAAGAGCTGCATTGCAACTAAGCCAACCAGGCCACTGAAGCGCTCAACGGCGAAGACGAACGCCATCACGAGGCGAATCATCATCGAGGAGCTTTGGTAGGCTACGTTGGCGTTTGCAACGACCTTCCCTCGGTTAGAAGGACTGCTAATCGACTTCATCGTCGAGTCGTTGAGGGCAACGCCAACCATTCGTAAGAGGTTAAAGAGGGTGTAAATGAGCAGCAGGAGGAAGACCGCCCAATCACCACTGATGATAAAAAGGCCAAGATAGCCAATACCTACTAAGCCTCGAAGGTGCCACACCCGCTCCTGCATTTTGATGTGGCTCTTTCCATTGAGAACCCGAGGGACAAAGGGAAGGATAATGCCGGCGATGAAGGCAGCGGATGAGATGTACCCAAGGGCGATGTTCCCCGCCCCAAAGTAAATTGCCAAGAGGTACGTCACCGTATCACCCATTAAACTATAGGCAATCCCGTTAAACGCTTCTTGGCGATACATGTGTTTTTGGCCAAGTTGTTTTTCTTTGTCGCTTAAATATCTCGTCTTGGCCATGGCACCCTACAACGCCGAGCGCTCAGTAACTATCCGACTGACTAAGCCGTAGGCAAGGGCTTCCTCACTGGTGAGCCAGTGATCGCGATCGGTGTCATTGGCGACGTCTTCGATGCTCTTACCAGTTTCACTGGCGATGAGGCGATCGAGTTTCTCCCGGAGGCGCTCAAGGTATTGGGCGTGAATTTCAATGTCAGTAGCCACCCCGCGCATTCCACTCATTGGCTGGTGGATGAGGTACGTTGAGTTTGGTAAGCCAACTCGTCGATCAGCAGGAACGGCTAATAAGACAAGGACCGCAGCTGAGGCGACGAGGCCCATGCCAATCATCGTCACTGGGGCGGTAATGAAGCGAACCATGTCAAAGATTGCATACCCCGCATCGACATCCCCCCCGGGGCTGTTGATGTAGAGCTTAATTGGCTCAGTGGACTCCCCTTCTAAAACAAGGAGTTGCTTGATGATTTCATCAGCACTTTCTTTATTGATTTCCCCACTTAAAAGTACGCTCCGCGTCTTCAGTAGTTTTTCCTGCATCTGCGCCTCTGGTGGGGTCTTTTTTTTCTCTTCTGCCATAATGGCCTCACTTGTCACTCAAAGATACTCTCAGTATAGGCAAATTGTGAGGTGATGAACAGACTCACTTGATGCCTAATACCGCTTCAATTGAGGCAAATCCTATCCCCATTCGCCCCACCCCGAGGTCAATTAATTCAAAGAAGTGCTCCTGTGTCCTAATTCCCCCCGAGCCTTTAATCTGACTTGAGCCCTGGACACTACCGAGCATCAGCTTCATCACCCGCGTTGAGGCACCTTCATGCCGACCACCAGTGAAGAAGCCAGTTGAGCTCTTTACGAAGTCAACACCGAGAAGACTCGATCGCTTCGTCGCTTCGATAAGCTCCTCATCAGTGAGGGCGTCACTCTCTACAATAAGCTTTAAGACTTTTGAGTAGTTAGCAGCAGCAGCGACTAATACACTAACTTCGCGCTCCCACGCCTCCCACTTTGCACTACGAATCCACCCGTAGTTACTCACTACATCAATCTCGTCAACCTCGTCGATCCGGCAGAGGCGCTCAACCTCACTCAGCTTACCACTTGTTGAAGAACAGCCAAATGGAAAGTCAGCGACAACGCAAATTTCCGTTGAAGAACCCATAGTCCCTTCAATCGCCGCTTCAAGGGCGGTGGGGTTAATGCACACCGTCTTACACCCAAATTTCACCGCCCTTTGAATCTCCCGGTTAATATCATCGCTGGTAAACTCCGGCTTTAAGATCGAGTGATCAATAAGCGCCGCCAACTCTGCCGTACTCATATTCTTTGCTTTATTACTCATCCTTCCATCCTACTGCCTCTGACGATGAGGTCAAGAGTATATCCACAACGGATGAGCACCGGTATACTAGGGTATATGAAATCAGCAACCGTCGCCGTCGTTGGCCGCCCTTCTGCGGGTAAATCTACCCTCGTGAATACGATCTGTGAGATGAAAGTCTCGATCACCGCAAAGACCCCACAGACAACCCGCAACGCCATTAAAGGCATTTACACCGATCAACGGGGCCAGCTCATCTTCATCGATACCCCTGGCTACCACCTTGGAACCCAAACGCTCAACCTCCGCCTTCAAGAGACCGCCTTAAAGAGCTTAGGTGAGAGTGACCTTGTTCTCTACCTCATCGATGCAAAGCGCAGTGCCAAAGAAGAGGAGCTCGCGTTAGTTCAAACCCTCGCGAAGGTGCGGGTTCCTGTTATCGTTCTCATTAATAAAGCAGACATCCTCACCGATGAAGAGAAAGAAGAAGCAAAGCTCTTCGTTACCGAGTATTTGCCCAACGCGCCAGTGTTAGTCGGAAGTGCAAAGAATGATGAAGGCATTGATGAAGTGTTAATCGAACTCTTTGCCGTCGCTCCGGAAGGACCGCTCCTCTACGATGAAGATGCGTACACTGACCAAGAGTTGGAGTTTCGAATCGCCGAGCTCATCCGGGAGAAGGCGATCGCCCTCGTCACCGAGGAGCTTCCCCACGCTATCTACGTGGAAGTAGCAGATATCGAATACAAGGAAGAGACGAACACTGTGTGGGTTCGCGCCTTCATCATCGTTGAACGGGACTCCCAAAAAGGGATTGTTATCGGAAAAGGTGGGGCAAACATGACGACGATTCGAAAGGCGGTCGAGCCTGAGATTCGCTCAATCTTTCCAAAGCGCAAGCTCCGCCTCGATTTAAAAGTGAAGGCAAACCCCCGGTGGCGCACTAAAAGCCACATCCTCGATTCCTTACTAAAATAATCCTTGCGTCGCCCCACTGCTGTACGATAGCATAAACCTCTACTAAAGGAGGCTCTTGTGCCAATCCGTGAACGAACGCTCTATGTGCTCATGCTCATCGTCCTCTGCGCGCTCGTCCTTGCAGCAGTGCTCATTGAGGGTCCAGAGAATCTTTTAGGAAAGCTCCTCATCCTCCAAACAAAAAATGCCCGCCTGATCAATGACTTTACCACCCACGGGGTGGGCCTTTCGCTCTTAAATGTAGCGAGTGTTGGCTTTCTTGGCCTCACGCTCGTCTTCTTCGCGTCAATTAACCTCTCTGGTCCGACCCTTGCGACGATTATGACGATGATGGGCTTCTCGTTCTTTGGAAACACCCTCTATAACTCAATTCCGGTTATCTTCGGGGTTTTCCTTGCCAGTAAAGTCGCTAAAGTCCGTTTTGGCTCCTTTTCAATCATCGCCCTTTTTGGAACAGCAATTGGACCGATTGTCACGTACTTAAGCTTTGAAGCGGGCTTAGTTCCCTATTTAGGAATTCCGGTGGGAATCGGAGTGGGAATTGGCGTTGGTTTCATCCTTCCCGCCGTTGCTTCGACCCTTCTTTCCCTCCACCAAGGCTATAGCCTCTATAATCTTGGTTTTACCTGTGGCTTTATCGGCCTCTTTTTAGCGAGTATCCTCGCTGCCCTTGGCCTTCTTAATCCCTTAGTTATCACGTGGAATGAAGATCCCCACCATTTTCTCTCCCTCTTCATCCCATTCTTAAGTGTGCTCTTTATTGCTACCGCCTTCATCAT